>NZ_JAMFRV010000749.1 GCF_026224925.1 Pseudomonas sp.
ATGGGCCTGGACCTCGAAACGAATCTCCAGGACCATCGCTAGGTGCTCATTCAGATTGAGCTTGCCCAGTCCGCTCTCCAACCCTTCGTCGCGGACTAGAATGGACGGCGCGTCGTAGCTCACCTGGATCGCCACCTGCTGGGCCAGGCCATTGATACAGGCACCGGAGAGAATATTGGTGACATCGAGCATCAGCTCTTCCTGCTGGGCCGGGCCGCCTCCTTCGTAGCCCATCAACTCGGCCAGTTCGTCGGCGCCCATGGCGCCGAAGCAAACGAACACCTCTCCACGCAATTCACCCAGGAAGGACTGGCGTGTGACGATCAGGAAGGTGCCGCGCAGATGTTCCGGAATCGTCAGGTTGTCCTGCTCGCGGATCAAAGGATGAATGAAGGGTACCGAGAGCGTCACGATGGTATCGGTCAGCCTGGCCAAACGTTCAGCGGCCTGCCCCATGGCAATGTTCATCAGTTCTTGTAGTGCATCACGCTGGTCTTCGTTGAGCGCGGCCAAGGTTCCCATCACAGCACTCCTATGAGGTGCAAGGCATCGAGCACAGCTTCAGCGGTTACCGGTTTGGCCACGAATGCAGCGGCGCCAAGCTCGAACACTCGCTGTCTGGCCAGCGGTTGAATGTCTGCGCTGATCACGACGACCACCACATTGGCATCTTCACGCTTTAGGGCTTCGAGAGTCTGGAAGCCATCCATGACCGGCATGGTCAGGTCGAGGAACAGCAGTTCCACAAGGCCGGCATGATACGCCGTCATCACCTCGGCCCCGTTACAGGCCTGGCTGACATCTTCGGTCAATGATGCTGGTAATGAACGCAAGACCAGCTTGCGGGACATAGATGAGTCATCGGCAATTAGTACTTTCATGGCACATTCCACCTGTCTGAAACCTCCTGCGGGCTGTGTTCAGTTCGCAGAAACAACGATTCATCGGTACTGCTCGCCACTCTCTCACCATTTATAGCAAAGAGCCATTGTGCAATCTGATACTCAGCTAGGGATTTGCGAAGCGTTTAGCAAGTGCCAGACCAACCGTGCCGCCAGCTTCATGAACACGTTCATTCCTTGTTGTTAAACAATTGTTTAGGTTCAGGAGAACCCAGTGACAGTCGCTGGTCGTTATCTTGCAAGCATTCGTGGGACGTCCCACTGGTTACGGGGAATGGTCAGTACATGTCAGGCGCAACGATACCGTCGAGAGTTGTAACGCGTTTAGCGCCGGGGCGAGCCTGCAGATCATTGGCATTCGTTGCAGCGGTGCTGTTGGGTGGTTGCTCGTTGGTGCCTTCTTATAGCCAACCCAATGTACCAATAGCTCCCGCCTGGGATGATGCGCACGCCGCGACGGCAGCAGCGGGTGGACCTTGGTGGGAAGAGTTTCACAGCGAGGAACTCAATGGGCTGGTAGCCAAAGGGCTGACGGCCAATTACACGCTCAAGGCTGCGGTCAGCCGGATCGACGAAGCGCAAGCGTTGGCGCAGGTGACGGGCGCCGCGCAATACCCGTTGCTTTCGCTGGGCGGTAACTTTCAGCGTGAGAACAATTACGGCACCACGGAAAAACGCAGTGTGTTTGCCGACGCCACCTACGAGGTCGATTTCTGGGGCAAGCAACGCGCCGCGGCAGACTCTTCCAGCGCATTGGCCAATGCCTCTGTTTTTGATGCCCAGACGTTGCGCATGACCCTCGGTGCAACCATCGCCACCACCTATTTTCAAGTGCTGTCGCTGGATGATCGGCTGCGGTTGGCCCAATCAATCGCTGACGATGCTCAACAGGTGTTGGACCTGGTGAACATCCAGGCTTCCCAAGGGGCAGTGTCGAATCTGGAAGTGGAGCAGCAGCGCAATGCGTTGCAAACCTTCCAGGCCGCGATGCCGCCGCTGCGTCAACAGCGCGACATGGCGCTGTATCAACTTGCGGTGTTGGTCGGCGTTCCACCTCAAGGATTTAAGGTCAACCAAGTCGGCCTGAACGATCTCGCAGTGCCCAATCCGAGCGCCGGTTTACCCGTTGGCTTATTGCGCCAGCGTCCGGATATTCAAGCCGCAGAAGCGCGTCTGAAATCAGCCAACTTCGATGTCGGCGTAGCGCGAGCAGCATTTCTACCGAACCTGTCGCTGGACCTTCAAGGCGGGATCGACACCCTTACTGGCAGCAACATCTGGAGCATGATCGGGACACTGGGTCAGCCAATATTTGCCGGCGGGCAGCTCAAGGGCCAGTTGCACCTGGATCAGGCGCACGTCCAAGAGCTGACCTCCAGCTATCGCGAGTCAGTGCTTGAGGCCTTGCAGGATGTGCAGACGCAATTGAGCGCAGCGCACCAGCTCGAACAAACCTACACGCTGAATCAGGCGGCAGTTACCTCCGCCCGCGAAGCCGCGCGACTGGCACAGGTTCGCTACCGGCTGGGCTCAACCGACTTCCAGACCTTACTGATTGTCGAGCGTACCCAGTACCAGGCCGAAGACACCCTGCTGCAAGTGCGACTGCAACACCTGCAAGCCGCTGTCGGTCTGTTCCGCGCATTGGGCGGTGATTTTAGCCCCGCCAGTGTTGCCAGCAACGCCATGCCATCCCATTCTTCTTCTGCTCAGGCCTCTCGCCCATGACTTCGGTGCAACCTGTTTCTTCTCGTCGTCGTTTTCGACTGTTTGCACTGGTCATCGCAGTGATCGTCGCGGTACTGGTTCGTCAGTTCTGGCCAGTCCGGGCTCAATCTGCGCTGAGCGTGGCCGCTGATGCGGCGGTTCCGGTCACCCTGCAGCAAGTGCAACAGCAAGACTTACCGATTTGGCTCGACGCCATTGGCAATGTGCAGGCACTTAACACGGTGAATGTACGGGTGCGTGTCGACGGAGAACTGCAAAAGGTACTG
The DNA here is from genome assembly GCF_026224925.1 of Pseudomonas sp. Taxonomy (GTDB): domain Bacteria; phylum Pseudomonadota; class Gammaproteobacteria; order Pseudomonadales; family Pseudomonadaceae; genus Aquipseudomonas. The sequence goes on from NZ_JAMFRV010000749.1 coordinate 2,897, forward strand.
TTTACCGAAGGCCAGATGGTTAATGCCGGTGCTCAGTTGGCGCAGATCGATCCACGGGTTTATCAGGCGCAAGTGGCACAGGCTCAGGCGATGGTTGCCAAAGACCAGGCACAGCTCGCCAATTTGCGCGTCAACTTGGATCGGGCCAGCAAATTGGCAGCGGCCAAGGCAGGCCCGACTCAGGACGTCGATACCTTCCGCGCACAATTGGCGGCCCAGCAAGCCACTGTTCAGGCTGACCAAGCGGCACTGGACAATGCTCGACTGCAACTCAGCTTCACTCAAATAACCGCGCCGTTGACGGGCCGCACCGGGCAGCGTTTATTGGACGTTGGCTCCATCGCCCATGGCGCCGAAGCCACTGGGCTGGTGACCATTACCCAGATGAATCCAATCTCCGTAGCGTTCTCGGTGAACCAGGATGATCTGGCTGAAATTCTTCAAGAAAATGCCCTTCAGCCGTTGCAGGTTGTCGCCATGAGCCGTGACGGCAAGCAGAAAATCGCCACCGGAAAACTCAGCTTCATCGACAGCCAAGTTTCCGCAGGTAGCGGCCAGATCCAGCTCAAGGCGCAATTCAATAACGACACGTCACAGCTATGGCCGGGTGAGCTGGTCAGCGCCCGGGTGTTACTGCACACCCAGCGCGATGCGACGATTGTTTCAGTGAATGCGATACAGCAAGGGCAGAAGGGTTCGTTTGTTTACGTGGTCAACGCCGACCAGCGGGTCGAACCACGTCTGGTCGATGTCGCTTCGGTGGTGGACGGGCAACAATGGATTCGCAAAGGTCTGGTACCGGGTGAAACCGTGGTGGTCCAGGGGCAGTCGAGAATTGCCTCAGGTACGCGGGTTTCTGCGGTCCAGACTGACGTAGCCAACACCCAGCCTTCCGTCAATGCGGAGGCCAGTCGATGAACGCCTTAGCCGGTTTGATTCACCGCCGCGTGGGCCTTTGCCTGTTGGCAATTGGCATCATGCTGCTCGGCGGTTTCGCCTATTTCCAGCTGCCCGTTGCACCGTTGCCCACGGTAGACTTTCCGACGATTCAAGTCACTGCGACGTTGTCTGGGGCCAGCGCCGACACCATGGCCTCCTCGGTGGCGACACCATTGGAGCGGGCTTTTTCGGCGGTGCCCCAAGTCACCTCAATGACCTCCACCAGTGCTGCGGGTAAAACCCAAATCGTCTTGCAGTTCGATTTGAACCGCGACATCGATGGTGCAGCGCAGGACGTGCAGACGGCGATCAACACGGCCAGCCCCAACTTACCGAAAACCATGACCAGTACGCCGACCTTCAGAAAGGTTAACCCCGCTGAGTTCACGGTACTGTCGTTGGCCCTGACTTCGCCCACCAAAACCCTGCACCAGTTGGACCTGTATGCTGATAACTACCTGGCTCAGCAGTTATCGCAGATGCCTGGGGTTGGATTGATCGATTTTAACTGTTAACAAAAGCCAGCTG
>NZ_JAMFRV010000750.1 GCF_026224925.1 Pseudomonas sp.
ATCAGCTTATCGATCTGCACTTGATAGGCTGCGATGACTTCTTCTTGCGAGGCGCCGGGGGAAATCGGTGCCGAGGCTTGCCAGCGATCAAAGCCGACGCCGTGCTCGGCCAATGTCGAGGCGATGTCTTCGAGGTGGGTCAATACCTTGTTTGGCAAACCAGGTGATGAAATGTGATACACGGACAGGCTGCTCATAGCGGCAACTCCTTTACGTTGACCGGCGAGTTTACGTTGACTAGCGAGCGGGTCTTGAGCTCGCACTCGAACAAAAATTCAAACGCTTCGATCTGGCGCAGGGCATCACTCATGTGCGGGCCCCACGTATAGAGGCCATGGCCGCGAATCAGGTAGCCAGGGCACTCCGGATGGGCATCGAGCCAAGGCTGCACCTTCTCGGCCAGGCGGGCAATGTCCTGATCGTTGTCGAAAATAGGCACCACAACGGCGGACTCGTGAGTGACCACGCCGGTAAAGGCCTTCTGTAACTCATAGTTTTCAAACAGCAGATGATCACCTGGCGTCAGGCGTGACAACACGGTCGCGTTGACTGAATGGGTGTGCAACACCGCGCCGACCTGTGGTCTGCTCAGGTATATCTGCGTGTGCAGCAGCGTCTCGGCCGAAGGCTTTTTACCCGGTTCAAGGCTGTTGCCTGCCATGTCGGTGACCAACACGTCTTCAGGCCGCAGTTGACCTTTGTGCTTGCCCGAAGCAGTCAACAGCGCTGTGGTAGCAGACAACCGCGTCGAATAGTTGCTGCTGGTGGCCGGGGACCAACCTCGGCTGTATAGGAAGTGCCCGGCTTCGATGATTTGCTGGGCGAGTTGATCGCGGGTCATGCCCTGTCCTCTTTCGTTCGTGTAGCAATCATGACGGCAGCAGCCAATGCGGCAAGGCTGGCGATGCTGAACGTCCAGTTCGGGCCTAACGCGTTCCAGCTGTAACCAGAATACAACGCGCCAATGGCACCGCCCATTCCCGACAGCGCGGCATACAACGCCTGGCCCTGACCTTGTTGTCGAGAACCAAAGCTACGTTGCACGAAATGGATTGCGGCGGCGTGAAAACTGCCAAACGTTGCCGCGTGCAGTACTTGAGCGAAAATCAGGATCGATAAGTACTCGGCAAAACTGCCCAGCAGCAACCAACGCAACGCCGCGAGTAAAAAGCTGACCAGCAGAACCTGGCGAACGGAAAAGCGTTGCAGAATTCGACTCATTGACAAGAACATCGACACTTCGGCAACAACACCTAACGCCCATAGCAGGCCGATAACCCCGCGACTGTAGCCCAAGTGTTCAAGGTGTAGCGTCAAAAATGTGTAGTAAGGGCCATGACTTAATTGCATCAGCGCGACACAGCCGTAAAACGCCAGCACGCCGGGTTGACCCAGTTGTGTGAGAAAGCCTCCACTGCTCAGCCGCTGGGTGGACGACACCGGCTGCGCAGTAGGAACCCACCAACTGCTGGCGACGATTCCCGTCATGATCAATAGCAGCGCCTGTGGATAAACATCAAGGCTGAACCACTCGAACAGTCGTCCTAACGCCACCACGGCCAGGATAAAGCCGATGGAGCCCCACAGCCGAACCTGGCTGTAACGGGACGTTTGCCCCCGCAGATGGGCCAGTGTGATGACCTCGAACTGCGGCAAGACGGCGTGCCAAAAAAAGGCTTGCAGGGCCATGACCATCGCGAGCCATGCATAGCTCTTGTCGAACAGGATCAGCGAAAAGGTCAGCAGCGTGCACACCGCGCCAAGCCGTACGATTGCCAGACGGCGGCCGGTGTAATCGCCGAGCCAGCCCCAGATGTTCGGCGCAATGCAGCGCATCAGCATCGGAATAGCCACTAACTCACCGATGCGTGCGCTGGAAAAGCCGAGATGGTCGAAGTACAGCGCCAGAAATGGCGCTGTAGACCCGAGTAACGCGAAATAGAACAGATAGAAACTGGACAGCCGCCAATAAGGAATGGGGCCGGGCACCTGTTCGACTGAAAGGCTTCCTGAAGTGGCTGCCACGGCTAAAACGCCGCAGCAGCGTCACCGCCATCGCGCATTACAGTTGGCCCAGAACGGGTGTCGACACCCGCACATCCGCGTTTTGGCCACGATTACGCAGCAGGTGATCCATCAAGACGATGGCCATCATCGCTTCAGCAATCGGCGTAGCGCGAATACCGACGCACGGGTCATGGCGACCTTTGGTGATCACGTCCTTCGCAGCGCCATTGACGTCGATGGAGTGCCCTGGTGTGGTGATGCTGGAGGTTGGCTTCAAAGCCAGATGGGCGACAATCGGCTGACCCGACGAAATCCCGCCCAAAATACCGCCGGCATTGTTCGACACAAAGCCCTCTGGCGTCAGCTCATCGCGGTGTTCGGTGCCACGCTGAGCGACGCAGGCAAAACCGGCGCCGATTTCTACGCCTTTGACGGCATTGATGCTCATCAGCGCATGGGCCAGTTCAGCATCCAGACGGTCAAAAATCGGCTCACCCAAGCCCGGTTTCACGCCTTCGGCGACAACAGTGATTTTCGCGCCGACTGAATCCTGATCCCGACGCAGTTGATCCATGTAGGCCTCAAGCTCTGGCACTTTGTCTGGATCTGGGCAGAAAAAGGCGTTTTGCTCGACCGAATCCCAGGTTTTGAACGCAATCTCGATCGGACCCAACTGGCTCATGTAGCCACGAATTTGAATGCCTTGGGTGGCCAGGTATTTCTTGGCAATTGCACCGGCAGCCACGCGCATGGCGGTTTCACGGGCGGAACTGCGACCGCCGCCGCGATAATCGCGGACGCCGTATTTATGGTGGTAGGTGTAATCGGCATGGGCCGGCCGGAACACATCAGAAATCGCCGAATAGTCCTTGGACTTCTGATCGGTGTTACGAATCAGCAGGCCGATCGGGGTGCCGGTGGTTTTACCTTCGAAAACACCCGAGAGAATCTCGACTTCATCGGCTTCCTGACGCTGTGTGGTATGGCGACTGGTTCCGGGCTTGCGGCGATCAAGGTCGTGTTGCAGGTCTTGTGCCGACAGTTCAAGCCCCGGCGGGCAGCCGTCAACGATAGCAACCAGTGCTGGACCGTGGCTTTCACCAGCAGTGGTGACAGTGAACAGCTTGCCGTAGGTATTGCCGGACATGCAGGACGCTCCGCGAAAATTCATCAAAATCACAAGTCCACCAGTATACGCAGGCTGCCGGTGTAGTTCATCCTTCTGGAGCTTACCGAACCTTATACGTACGGATGCGTCCAATCGGCACTTATACTGAACGTGGCCTTCTAGATGTTACGAGTCACCGCTGTAATTCGAGTTCTCACCTTGATACTTCCGCTTTTCACTGGCCTTGCTCAAGCCGTAACCCTACCGGCCACTGCGCCAACGGTTATATTGCAACGCCCTATCAGCCTCGATACTGGTACCGGCGAATTGTTCGGCACCTTGGTGCTGCCCAAGTCAGATGCCCCGGTGCCCGTGGTATTGATGATATCCGGCTCTGGGCCTACTGATCGCGACGGCAACAATACCGATGGCGGGCGCAACGACAGCATGAAGCGTCTGGCGAAGATTCTTGCCAAGCACAACATCGCCAGCGTGCGCTATGACAAACGTGGCGTGGCAACCGGCACGGCGGCGACGCCTGATGAGCGCAATCTAAGCATCGAAGCGTACGTGGCGGATGCCGAGGCTTGGGGCCAAAAGCTCAAGGCAGACCCGCGTTTGGGGCCATTGATCTTGATGGGGCACAGTGAAGGCGCGTTGGTTGCGTCACTGGCCGCGCAAAAAGCCGGGGCGGCTGCGGTAATTTCCATCGCCGGTACCGGACGTCCGGTGGATCAAGTGGTGCGCGAACAACTGCAATACCGCTTGCCGCCAGCCTTGCTCCAGCGTAGCGAGCAAATTATCGCATCGCTGAAAGCCGGTCACACCGACGACAATGTGCCGCCTGCGCTGGAAGTGGTATTCCGCCCTAGTGTGCAGCCGTACCTGATTTCATTGTTCCGCCAGAACCCCGCCCAAGCCTTCGGTAGATTAAAGGTCCCGGCGCTGATCATTCAGGGCCGTCACGACATTCAAGTGGGCATCGGCGATGCGGAACTGCTCCATGCCGCAAAACCTGATTCGGACCTGGCGCTGATCGACGGCATGAATCATGTCATGCGCATCGTGCCTAACGACATCAAGCGCCAGCTAGCATCCTATAGAGATCCGCAGTTACCGCTCGCCAGCGAGTTGTCCACGCGCATCCTGCAGTTCATTGGGGCGCTACCTGCTGCATAAAGTGCGCATTCCGGGTTATGGCCTACAGTCCTGAAAGAAACGGCCGATAGCAGATGACCGGCACCAAGTTTGCTGCTGGGTGCCTGGCCACGGGATTGCCGACATGACCGATACTCAAGCCCTACTCGACGTAGAAGCTGAAACCAATACTGACACTGCGCCGGTTGAGGCAGAGCCGGTGCTTCTGCCGTGGGCGGATGTCCAGACCGATCATTTCCAGATGCTGCGCCTTTCCCCCCTCCCGACCCACCGCATCACTGGCGCACGGCCCCTGCGCTTTGTGCAGTTCGGACGGGTGGAACGCCACAGCAAAGAGCTCAGTTTGCTGCGCCTGGACATTCAGTTGGCCGGACAACGGGTACGCAAAGAACAGAACCATCTGGACGTGTGGGTCGACCACAGCACGCACCGCATTAGATTCAGCCCTGAGTCTGGCTTGCAGATTGAGCCGTGGAACCGCGGCATCGGTCGATTTTTGATCGCGCACGGTGTCGCTTGGGCCCGTAGAAGATGGTCCGGTTACACCGTCGACGGCATCACGCTTGCCAGCAAAGACGCGCTGAACGAAGACACTCGCCTGCGCCGCGATCACGTCCTCAAAACTCAAGGGTTTGCCGTGTCGTATGCCGATGCACAGCACATGAAAGGCACCGTGAAAGACGTGCTATTGGGAGAACTGCACAGTTCCTGGAACAACGACAAAATTCAGGTCATGGAGGTCTTGGAAACTGCCAACATGCTTGAACAGGCCGAAAGCAACCTGCTGGAGCAAGAAATCAGACTGCGCAAGCAGGAAGAAACGGTCGCCCAGTTTAAGCGTGAAGACACCGGTTTGCGCTTCACCATCGCCTGCCTGGTAGCATTTGCGGTGTTTCAGGCGGCGTTACTGATCTGGATTGCGACGCATAGGTAGCTTCAGTGAAGGCTGTGTGGGGCCGAATTCATTCGGGAAGCGAGCAACACGGTCTGTCTGATGGACCACGTTGTTGCTTTCGCGAATGACTTCGCTCCCACCGATTCTGAAAATCGCAGTCCCGTTACACCCGCGCAGCAAACAACGCTTGGTGCTCACGGCATTGCTCTGCGGTCAACATGAACACCCCGTGCCCGCCACGTTCGAATTCGAGCCAGGCAAAATCGACTTCGGGATAGAGCGCCTCAACATGGATCTGGCTGTTGCCGACTTCGACAATCAGCAAGCCCTTCTCCGTCAGATGCTCCCCGGCCTGACTGAGCATCCGTCGAACCAGATTTAAACCATCGTCGCCACACGCCAGCGCCAGCTCAGGTTCGTGCTGATATTCGTCGGGCATGTCGGCGAAGTCTTCGGCGTCCACGTACGGCGGATTGGACACGATCAGATCAAAACGCTGCCCAGGCAAACCGTCGAAGCCGTCACCCTGGACGGTGTAGACACGATCATCGACGCCATGCCGCTCGATATTCTGGTTCGCCACTTCCAATGCTTCGTAGGAAAGATCGGCCAACACGACTTCCGCTTCCGGAAATTCGAACGCACAGGCGATACCGATACAACCAGAACCGGTACACAGGTCAAGAATCCGCGCCGGGTCTTGCGCCAGCCAAGGTTCGAAACGTTTTTCAATCTGCTCGCCAATTGGTGAGCGAGGAATCAGCACCCGATCATCGACAATGAACGACAAACCGCAAAATAGCGCTTCACCCAACAGATACGCGGTTGGAATTCGATCAACGATGCGGCGCTTGAGCAAGCGTTGCAGATTGACCAGTTCGTCGTCTTCCAGGCGGCAGTCAAGGTAGCTATCAGCGATTTCCCACGGCAGATGTAACGCGCCGAGCACTAACTGGCGGGCTTCGTCCCAAGCGTTGTCGGTACCGTGCCCGAAAAACAGATCTTCCCCGTGAAAACGGCTGACAGCCCAACGGATGTGGTCGCGCAGGGTGCGAAGGCGGGAAGTGATCACAGGCAAACTCCTCAAAAAACGACCGGCGATTCTATCAGTCATAGGCCGAACAAACGATGCCTGTGACCAAGGGCAGCTGAGGAATCAAAAAGCCATCACGGAAAGGCTATTTACATCCGGAAATCGAGTTTTATTGGCAAAACGCCATCGGTTTTCGCCAGGTCAAATGGTCCGCAGGCCAACAACCACGCTGCTTGCGCATATGACCATTCACAGAACCGCTCAGCCAGAGGACAATGTCGCAAAAGCCCCACCCGAAGGAGCCCCAGATGTCCGATCCAAAAACGATGTTTCAACTCAGTGGCCGTGGTTATGCACCGGCCAATTTGAGCAATGCCACGCTGATTATTATTGACGCGCAAAAAGAATACATGAGCGGTCCGCTGGCCTTGAGCGGGATCAAAGAAGCGGTCGCCAATATCTGCAAACTGGTCGCGGCTGCCCGTGCGGCGGCGTGCCCTATCGTGCACATTCGCCACCTCGGTACAGTGGGCGGTTTGTTCGACCCCCAAGGCGAACGTGGCGAACTGCTTCCTGAGCTATTGCCGGAAGATGCAGAACACCTGGTGGAAAAACGCTTGCCGAACGCCTTCAACGGTACCGGGCTGGACGACCTGCTGCAGAGCTTGGGGCACCTGGACCTGATCGTGTGCGGCTTTATGAGCCACTCGAGCATCAGCACAACGGTGCGTGCGGCCAAAGACTACGGCTACCGTTGCACGCTGGTCGAAGACGCCTGTGCCACCCGCGACTTGCCAAGCAAGCAGGGTATCGTCAGCGCCGAGGTCGTTCATCAAACTGAAATGGCGATTATGGCCGACAACTTCGCTACGCTCGCGCTGACCACAGACTTGATCTAGCCGTAGCGGGCTGAACCAGAACCGCCCGCGGCGGTTCTAGGGCATCGAGCCCCGGTGAATTCCCTTGGGAAAAGACCCTGGCCCCGTATAACCGCCCATCTATTAATCACTTGCATTTGCCTTTGAATCCCCTCAATCGGGAACCAGCCAGTCATATACTGGTCAGAGCGCCGATACCCTGAGAGGAAAATCGGAATGAAATCATCCGATGGATTCGATGCCCGCCGCTTGCGCCCCAAAGGCCCGAGCAACTGGCGGACACGGTTTGGCGCTGCAGTGGCAGCCCTGATGGCGACCTGCGGCGTATTGCTGATGTTGGCGGGTATCGCCAGCCTGATTGGTCACCCGCCCGCACTAGGCGACCTTAACGCTAGCCCGCTTGGCGCATCGCTGGTCGTAGTGGCCGGGTTGTTCGTGTTGTACGTGGGTGTGTGGCTGTGGCGCCGCTGCCGCCGCCGTTTGCGCCGCACTGGCTCGTTGAATATGTCCCCGCACCTGATGAAAAAGCACGATTAAACCCAGGCGCACTCCCGCTAACGGGATTCTGACAGCGGGTGATGACGTTTTTGTCGCGCCGAGCAGGGTGTGACTTGGGTAGACTAGCCCTCCTGCGCGGAGGCTCACATGCAAGACGACGACTTTTCCCTGTTCAAGAATGAGATCCGCGGCGTAAAGCCGATCAAGCAAGACCATGCCGATGTCGGCAAACCCAAACCTGACCGCAAGCATCTGGCGAAATTGCGCCAAGCAGCAACAGTGCGCACCGATTCGGTGACGGTCGATGGTTTATCAGATCAATTTGTCATTGATGTTGGCCCAGAAGACGAACTCAGTTGGTCGCGTGACGGGGTGCAAGAAGGGCAAATGCGCAAGCTCAAGCTCGGCCAGATTAGCTTTGAAGGCAGTCTGGACTTGCATGGCATGACTGTTGAAGTCGCCCGAGAAACCTTGTGGGAGTTCCTTGCTGAAGCCACCAAGCTGGAAATCCGCTGCGTGCGGGTGACCCACGGCAAGTCAGTTCGACTGGACGGCAAAAGGCCGTTGATTAAAAGCCATGTCAATACGTGGCTCCGGCAGCATTCTCAAGTACTTGGGTTTTGTTCTTGCCTGGCGAAACACGGGGGCGCGGGCGCGCTGTACGTGGTTCTCAAACGGACAATGATGGAAGGCCGCGACGAGTAATCCTGGTCGATATTCGACATGCGAAGCTCGCCTGCTTTAGCGCTTAGCTAGGCAGGCAGGCAGGCAGGCATTGCATAATTTTTTTGACTGCAACCGGCCGAAATAATCAACGCCCGTTAAATGATTGTTATACAACAATCAAATCTTCAGCAACGCCTCACCGACTTACGATCATCGCTAAATAGTATAAGAAAAAGCCACGTCAAACTTGATCTTTCCGGCCTGACTAACTAACGTCTCTTTATATACACCACCACCCCTTACAGTTAGCCAGTCAGGGCACTCACGCGTCAACCCAAACGGTGAAGCCCATTTAACGGAATAAATGATTCCTCATAGGGAGCAACACTATGACTCACGCCAACAACAAAGCGGACAATCCATCCATCTGGCTGCTTGAGTTTGATATCGAAACGACTTCTGGTAGTCAATTACTCTACGCCAATGGCCGACAGCAAGTTGAGGTGACACTCACCCTAAAAACCAAGGAAGCGTTCCCGCTGACCACGCTGCAAAAAGAATCTTTATGCATCGTGGTGCAGCAAAGCAACGGCGAGTATGTGCGCTTACCAGACGAGGTGGGTGTTAATAGCTGGTGGGCCAGCGAAACACAGGGTGTTTACGATTACTACCCTATTGCCGCCAAGGAACAACCCAGCATTACTAATAAAAGAAACGAATTAGAGCAGGCAGAGACGTTTTACCAGAAACGATTCTACGTCATGACGCGTGCCACAGCCGGAGACGCGATCAAACTGCGTGCGCAAGTGTCCCGAAGCGCAGATGAAACGTATCAGTCCATCATTCCATTTGAGCACAGCGTTACATTAACCTCCGTCAGGACACCCGATTTTTCAGCACCGGACAACTATACATTAACACGCAGGTTAGTCAGCGGTAACGAGAACCTGGGGAGGTTCGTGTACGAGTACCAACTTTACCCCACTAACATGATTTTCAAGTCCGCAGAAGTACTGCCTTTAGGCATGATTCAGTGGGATGACAGAAATCCAGCAGAAACCCGAGCATCCAACGTCGGCTTCGCCGGCCCAAACCAGCCAGCATTTAGTTATGATGAAGATATTATAACGGGCGACGCGTTTAAAGAGGAAAGAGTCATGTATGTTACCTATCAAAGTCCGGGAAGACTATCAATTGTTCTGCAGGGCGGCATTAATATTCCATACCACAGTAACAGTGCAATCTATCACAATGGTCCATGCAAGGTGAACGGCATCGACATGAACGGAAATGATCACGCCGTCGGCGTGCAATTCAACGGTGCATCGGGATTTGTAGCGCGCACCAATCTTGAGATAACGAGTATCTAGGCGCGCGTCAACTCAGCACCTACACATGAAAAGGAATTCATCGTGAAACAGAAAAAAGACAGCACCGCAAAGAATACCCAGGCACAACCCGGCACACCGAGCCCTTCAGAGCCCAATGCTACTTGGGAAACCCTTAGCTGGTTTCAAATAATCTATCTCGAAAGAACGCAAGATAACAGCACCGCCAATGTGTTCGGAAATGGTCGACAGCAAGTTCCGCTGAAAGTAATCATTGAGGCAAGGAACGCTAACGGTGAAGTCGTTGCGCTGTCTGCAACAGAACTCGAGAGTATAACCTTCGTCAACTACCATACCGGCGTAGAATTAGAAAATCTCAGCAATACAAGAGTTCAAAAATATGATTATTTTTCCGAATCGAGTTTCCCGCTACAAGAGCCCGACAATGCAGGAACGCTCAATTCAGCCAATGTCGCGACAGAAGAAAGGGACAACCATATTCTTCGCCAAGAATCGCTTAAGTGGTTTACGACGAAAAGCGTGGAAACAATACGCATCGCCGCGTCCATTACTTTGCTTTCCGGCACAACTTTCCACACCCACAGTCAAGAAGTCCCTAGTGGTGGCGCAGCTTCACAAGGGGCAAAGTTCAACAGTTCGCTGACGGTAAAATCTCATACGCCGGTTACGTTTAGAGCGGGGTCTTTTAGTGCATGGCGCCGAGATAAGACTAGCAACGACCATTTTGACGTGGATATTTATGACATTTACTTTAACGACCCAGGGTACAAAATCAGAGACAGCATCCATTACACTACCCCTGGCGATCAATGGCATTACTCCTGGAAGAAATCGGACGCCAACAAAGTCCAAACCGCTTATAGAGCTGACCTTTCCAGGACGGTCAATTTCAAAACCTTTGTACCCGGCAATAGCTTCAATATTTCATTTACTGTAAATGAGTATTTGACCCCTGAAGGAAAAGCAACAGCCTCTCGGATTATCGATAAATACGGGGCAGGCTATGCAGGAGGCAAACATGATAGTGCCCGGGTTGGATATATAGATACTTTCGGCAATGAGAGCATCATCTGGCTCAATAACTCATCGGATGGCAATACCCTGTCATTGGGCGACAACCCTATCAATTAGCAATGTGTGCAGCATTACCGGATGGAATAATTTGATAACGTGCCGGGCAGGTCTTGGCACACCGAGGCCGATCATGGACGATGAAGCGATAAATCCCCAAACACCGCTCGATCTGGCTCGCCTTCAAAACGGCAGCGGGCTTTACTCTCAGGCAACTAACTTCCTTAGCCATGTCCGTACCGGCGTTGATGCCCGAACTGGCCAGTTTACGCTTGCGCTTACGTTGCCCATTGGCGAAGCCAATGCGCTGACGGGACCCTCCGTATCGCCAAATCTGGTATTTAGCTCTCCAGCATCGGCCAGAGACAACGGATTCGGACGAGGCTGGGCATTGGCGCTCTCGGCGTTAGACTTTAACACTCGCACCTTGCGCCTTTCATCGGGCGACCAATACAGCCTGGATTCGGAAAATTCCGATTACACCGACGGCGGAGAACTAAAATTCTTCGACAAAAAACTGGACAGCTTCCGTGTTATCGCGTTGGATAACCAAGGCCTGAGGTTTCGGGTTGAATATAAGTCCGGCGAGACCGAAATACTGGAATATGAGAGCAACAGCGGCATAGCGGTATTAACAACGGTCCGCTCTCATGAAGGGCGCCAAGTTTTTCTCGAGTGGTTGCCCTCGAACCACGGTGTTTATTTTCTTTCAACAGTTCGAGATGAAACACGCGACTTGCTGAGAATCACCGCCGACTACGCAGTCGGTGAGATCACTGTAACAGCCAACCCCGATTCTGATGAGTCCTCAACGTTCGTCTTGCTAATAGCTAACAGCCAGTTGAGCTCAGTCATTCTCCGCGATGACGCTCAAAGTCGATGGGATTTTTTATACGATGAGCACGACAGCTTGTTATTTCCGTCCGACGTTAGAAGCCCCTTGGGCAGTCACGACCGCATTGTCTACGCAACAGGCCTTAGCGGCCATCTGTTGCCCCGCGGCGCCCCGCTGGCTTCACTCCCAAGAATCACTTCATGGAGCCACGACCCCGGCCAGCAGCAGCCAGAGTTCAGTGCTACTTACCAATGGATAAACACCAATAATTTCTACGGGTATGGCTCTCGCCTCCCTATCGACTGGAGAGACGGCACTGACAATCTCTATCAATTGGGCGAGGCCTACGATTATGGGGTCGTTGAAACCCAGTGGGACGAAACAGGCACAGAATTGAGTACAACGTTACGTACCTGGAACCGCTTCCACCTTCAAACGGAAGAAACCGTCAGTTGCCAAGGGTGTATTGTCAGAACCCTTACGACCTACGACGAAGACCCATCAATACCATGGGCCGATCAGAAACCTTGGTGTCAACTGCCCATAGAAGTCACCACGGAGTACGAGGACAGCACACAGTCACCTGTAACCCGTCGAACAGAACGGGTAGAAACTCGCTATGACGAAACCGGCAACATCTTATTTCAACGCGCCAAGACTGGGGTGATTGAGGAGCGGGAGTATTACCCGGCGACAGGCGGAGAAGGATGTCCCGCAGACCCGTATCTATTTTCGCGCTGGCTTAAGCAATACACAGTGACACCGGCCCCCGTGGAGCATGGCTCGGACGACCAAGCACCAACCCTGGCAACCATTTATCGCTATGAATTGCTCCCTTCTTTATTAGCGGATGCCAAAGCCCACATCGTCACCCAGCAAGAGCAAACCGTGCAACTAACTGCATCGGGACAGGAGCTGATAGGCCGCACGACACAGACCTACATACGCGACGGCGGCGCACATCATGGCCGCCCTCTTCTGTCCGTGACGACACTGAACAACCTGGCCACCACAACCCTTTACAACTATGCCCTTGAAACTAATCAACTGACTGTTCAGACGACTGTCACTGGCTTCGAAAATACCCCCCAGAACTCGGTTACGCAGAACGATGTTCACTCCATTTTAACTGGCCTGACCACGCTTGAGCAGAATGAAAATGGCGTACAGGCCCAGTATGAGCACGACTCATTAGGCCGTGTTACTCGTAAGACAATAGCGCCTGGCACGCTGTATAAAGCCATCACCACTTCTCGCTTTCAGCTGTCAGGGGCGTTACACGACTCTTCGGTTTTAGTTGAAGAAACCGATGTGAATGGAGGACGGCAACGGCTTTACCTGGACGGCGATGGGCGCGTGATAAGTACGGAGGTCGAAGACATCGATAACCTGCCCGGTACGTTTAGAGAAGTGTCCCGCACTCGCTATAACGACAGAGGCCAGGTAAAAGAAAGCACCACGCTGGATTGGGTACCGGGTCAATCACTCCCTATCAGTTTGACAACACAATACGACTATAACGGCTGGGGTATACAAACCGCTTCGCATCGGCCCGACGGTGTCACCGAATATAGTTACAGTGACCCTGTCAGCCTGCAAACCCGCACATGGTTGGAGGGCAGCGATGGAAAAGTATCTGCACTCACCGTATCGATCAGCAACGTTGCGGGCAGTCCGATTCGGACCGAACACTATGACTTGAAAAATCAATTGCTTCGCACACTGGAGGACCAGAGGGACGGGCTGGACCGTGTCATTGCACGCCGCCTGATTGAGCCAAACGTAGAGAAACCGACGGTAACCCTTACCCGCTACGACGTGCATGACCGCATCACTGACACAGAGCTGCCAGATGGAACGTTAGTTAGCTGGACATATGCAGCGCACAGCGACGGAGACCATCCGGAATCAATCACGCTCACGCCCCTCGGAGGAAAGCCCATCATCGTTGGGCAACAAACATTCGACGGGGCAGGAAGGCAGCGCAGCCTGAACATTTTCGGCCGGCATAGCTCATTCCAGTATGTGGTCGGGTTAATAGCTCCGGTGGCTCAAACGACCGCGCGCGGGCATGTGCTTCAGTATCTGTACGAGCCGCTCTTGGACAATGAACTGATCGGGACCCGTGTTAATGGAGAGATCGCCAACTACGACTACGATCCGTTGCACGGCCAGATGATTCGAGCCACGGGACAATTGGGCGAGCAAGTCACAACCTATTCCAAGTCGGGGAGACCCGTTTCCCAGTCGTGGCATGTAGACGGAGAGGAACATACCACATCGTCTCGCTACACCCTGAACGGTCGCCCACTTGGCACTACAGATATAGCTGGCACACAACAGACCCTTGAATACGACAACCTGGGACGCCTGGCGGTGCTGCAAAGTGGAACAGTGACCGTGACGATAGAATATGACGGATTGTCTCGTGCTTACCGCACGTCGACCGTAGACTCCGAACACACTCGATCTCTGAGTCAGACACTGTCTTATGACGAGTTTGGCCGAGAAATAACCAGAACCTTTTCAACCGTCAACGATGAAGGCGTGCGAGTCGTTCGCCAGGAAATGACCTATACGGCTAAAGACCAACTCGCCACACAAGCGTGGAGCGACGGTGAACAGTTACTGAGTAACGAGGCGTATGACTACGACGTTCGCGGCCGCCTCGTTCAGTACACAGCGTCCGGAACAAAGGCCCCTACTGACCCTTACGGCAACGTTTTGCAGCGGCAAACCTTTACCCTTAATGCATTAGATGGGAACGAAAAAGTCGTTACAGAATACGCCGACGGACAACGCGACGAGGCCATATTTATTTATAACCCGCAAGACCCCACGCAGCTGGCGCAGGTAACACACACTCATCCGTCCTGGCCGAAGTCGTTAGAACTCGAGTATGACGCCCATGGCAACGTGTTAAAGGATGGCCGGGGACGAGAGTTGGTGTGGGACGCTGAAGACAGGCTGGTAAAGGTTATTGACGGAGTGCGGGCCTGCGATTATCACTACACCCCACTGGGGCTCATGGCTGAACGTATATTAGACGGCGAAACACAACGGCACTTTTACCAAGGCGATCGATTAGCTAACAAACAAGACGCCAACGGCTTGGTGACCTACGTCGGTAATGCAAACTCGGTATTTGCACAAAGTAGATTGAGCAATGCGGTGCGCGCAGCTTCACATACAAATGGCGACGCGCAGTTTGCTAGTGTTGATGTGTTACTGCTGGGATGCGATGCGCAGGGCTCCGTTCGCCTGGAAGTCGATGAGTTCTCACGCACGCTAAACTATACCGCTCACGGAGCGACCCATACAGATTTGCCAAAAAGCGGAATAGGGTTTGCCGGGGAAGTAATAGACACCTTTACCGGATGGTATATGCCGGGAGGTTACAGGCCGTATGACCCTGTGCTCATGTGCTTTTTGAGCCCAGACAGTGAAAGTCCATTTGGCCGGGGAGGCATAAATGGCTATGCCTATTGTGGCGGCGACCCCGTTAACAACATTGATCCTGACGGACACGGCTGGTTGAGTTGGGTGATAGCCGGCGTTGGGATGACGCTCGCAATTGCAGGAACGGTCGCGTCGATGGGGACTGCTGCGCCGGCAATCGCGGCGCTGTTCTCCCTCGGCATGGCATCACTCACCGCTGGCGGAGCGCTGGCCATAGCATCGGCGGGTCTTGGAGTGGTTTCACTGGCAACAGGAGTCGCTGCGATGACCCTAGAAGCGACCGGCGGAGATCAAAAGGCAGCCAGTATTCTGGGGTGGGTATCCATGGGGACTGGTATTGCCTCGACAGTGACTGCACTGGGTCCATCCGTAGCCAGATCAGGTGCGAAATGGGCAGACCGCTTTGTAGGACGCGGTGCCAAGTCTATTAATTCGACTGGCAAAGCTAAATCTCCCAAGACGCTCTTTCAAACTAAACCTGGAGAACACGACGTGGTTCTTCACGATAATCTTTTGGGCAGCGGAAACGCCGCCTACGAGACCCATGGGGATATGTTGGGAAATTTAATGAGTAAAACCGGAAAGTACACTAACGCCACTATTGTCGCCATCCAAGACATAGCACCAGCGCTTGAAAGCATAGGTTATCCACTTGGAAAGCCGGTAACTCTAGTCGCTTGCTGGGGGGGGCGGTCAGGCGCCGCGCAACAAGTAGCGAACGTCATTAGGCGACCGGTACAAGCCTATCACCACACTGTCATTTCGTATGATCCTCTCTTTATGCAGAGCGTCCGCACGATGAGGAGTGGATTTACTAATGAAATTCATTCGGTAAGATCAAACCCATTCATAAGAGCGCTCAATAGGGCACGAGGTAAACCCTCAAAAAAATTGGCGCGTATGACCACCTATTACCCGCAATAATTCCGTCTCAGAAACACTTCCGAAGGAAATGCTTAGCGCAATGGAAGGCCGCGACGAGTAATCCCTCTAGTCGCGACCTTCCAAATGTTGGCTCACACGGGCCTATCTGATGTCCAGGCCCGACTGACTATCAGTAGCGGCGGTTGTCCGCGTAACGATGGTCATGCCAATGACCGTCGTGCCAAGGTCCGAAGAAACAGCCCGACATGGATGACAATACCGCCACAACAATTGCAACTTTTACGAGTCGACTCATTTCATTTACTCTCTTCACGGCAGGTATTTGTTACCTGATAATTCAGACCGCAAAACCTGAGCATTAGCGTGCCGACGACTGTAAAGGTTGGGTAAAGAACTGAATTGACTGCAATTACTGCCATGTTCGTGGCGCATGCACCTGATTTACGACCCCACAGCCGTACACCTGCCTGCCCGCGTAAGCTACTATGTCGCCCATTATTGAACCCACACGGAAACACAGCCCTGTGACACTGGAACAGAATTACACCGCGATTTTGGGTCAACTGGGCGAGGACGTTTCTCGCGAAGGGTTGATCGACACGCCAAAGCGTGCAGCCAAGGCAATGAAGTATCTGTGTCGCGGCTATGAACAAACCCTGGAAGAAGTCACCAACGGCGCCCTCTTCAGCTCCGACGCGAGCGAAATGGTCATGGTCAAGGACATCGAGTTATATTCGTTGTGCGAGCATCACTTGCTGCCGTTCATTGGCAAGGCTCATGTGGCGTACATCCCCAGCGGCAAAGTGCTCGGGCTGTCGAAAGTCGCCCGTATCGTTGACATGTATGCACGCCGGTTACAGATTCAGGAAAACCTGAGCCGTCAGATTGCCGAAGCAATCCAGCAGGTCACCGGTGCGTTGGGCGTGGCTGTGGTGATTGAGGCCAAGCACATGTGCATGATGATGCGTGGCGTCGAGAAGCAGAATTCATCAATGATCACCTCGGTGATGCTCGGCGAATTTCGCGAAAACGCTGCCACCCGCAGCGAGTTTCTTAGCCTGATTAAATGACCTGTCGTTCAGGCGTAACCCGTTTGGATCG
>NZ_JAMFRV010000751.1 GCF_026224925.1 Pseudomonas sp.
CCGTCGCCCTCGCCGCCCGCGACCACATGGTCGAACACTGGATGGACCATACGCGGCAGATTTACCGCAAAGGTCAGAAGCGGGTTTACTACCTTTCTCTCGAATTTTTGATTGGCCGGTTGCTCTACGACAGCTTGAGCAACCTCGGTTTACTGGAAATCGCCCGCGAGGCAATTGCCGAGCTGGGTGTAGACCTGGAACGCATTCGCTTGCTGGAACCTGACGCTGCGCTGGGCAACGGCGGCCTCGGTCGTCTGGCTGCATGCTTCATGGAAAGCATGTCGACACTGGGCGTCGCTGCTCACGGTTACGGTATTCGCTATGAACACGGCTTGTTCCGGCAGGCCGTGGTCGACGGCTGGCAGCAGGAACAAACCGAGAACTGGCTGGATTTCGGCAACCCGTGGGAGTTTGAACGCGCAGAGGTGATCTACCCGATCGGCTTCAGCGGCAGTGTTGAAACCCTGGAGAACGAAACCGGTGCGGCCGGAGAGCAGCGACAAGTCTGGCGTCCGGCTGAAACCGTGCGAGCGGTAGCGTACGACACGCCGGTCGTCGGCTGGCGCGGGTCAAGTGTCAATACCCTGCGCTTGTGGCGGGCTCGGGCCGTTGAAGACTTGCACCTGGAGCGCTTCAACGCTGGCGACCACTTTGGTGCCGTGGCAGAAGTCGTACGTGCAGAAAGCATTTCTCGTGTGCTCTACCCCAACGACAGCACCGAAGCAGGGCAAGAGTTGCGGCTGCGCCAAGAATACTTCTTCGTTTCCGCATCGCTACAGGATCTGCTGCGTCGTCACCTGAACATGCATGAATCGCTGTACAGCCTGGCCGACCACGCTGCGATCCAGATGAACGACACACACCCTTCGATTGCGGTCGCGGAATTAATGCGCCTGCTGATCGATACCCATGGCATTGCGTGGGAGGCGGCCTGGAAAATCACCGTCAACACCTTAGCCTACACCAACCACACCTTGCTTCCCGAAGCGCTGGAGACGTGGTCGGTCGGCCTGATGGAGCGGATGTTGCCTCGGCACATGCAGATCATTTACCTGATCAACGCATTGCACATTGATCAACTGCGCGAAAAAGGCATTCATGACTTCGACGTGCTGCGCGCAGTCTCACTGATTGAGGAAGACAACGGTCGCCGAGTTCGAATGGGTAACTTGGCGTTCCTTGGCTCGCACAGCGTCAACGGCGTGTCGGCCTTGCACACTCAACTGATGCGCAAGACCGTGTTCGCTGAACTGCACAAGTTGTATCCCGACCGAATCAACAACAAAACCAACGGCATTACCTTCCGCCGCTGGTTGCACCAGGCCAACCCGTTGCTGACCGGCATGCTAGTGGACGCACTGGGGGCCGATGTCCTCGACAACGCGGAAACCCGCTTGATCGAGCTGGAACCGTTTGCTGAGAAAGCCTCGTTCCGCAAGCAGTTCATGGAGCAGCGCCTGAAGAGCAAAAAGGCGTTGGCCAATATCATTCATGAACGCTTGGGGATCGTGGTCAAACCGGAGGCGATGTTCGACGTTCAGGTCAAACGTATCCATGAGTACAAACGGCAGTTGCTTAACCTGTTCCACACTGTCGCGCTGTATCAAGCGATGCGTGCTGAGCCGGGGACCGACTGGGTGCCGAGGGTCAAGATTTTCGCTGGTAAGGCGGCCGCGAGTTATCACACGGCCAAGTTGATCATCAAACTGACTAACGATATTTCCCGTACGGTTAACAACGACCCGACGCTGCGCGGCATGCTTAAAGTCGTGTTTATGCCTAACTACAACGTCAGTTTGGCGGAAAGTATTATTCCGGCAGCCGATTTGTCGGAACAGATCTCCACTGCGGGGCTGGAAGCTTCAGGCACCAGCAACATGAAATTTGGTCTCAACGGCGCCCTGACCATCGGCACGCTGGACGGTGCCAACGTGGAAATGAGCGAGCAGATCGGCCTTGAACACATGTTCATTTTCGGCCTGACCTCGCAGCAGGTTGAAGCTCGTAAACGCATGGGCGATTACAGCGCCGCCGGGGACGTGGCCGCATCGCCGAGGCTCAACGACGTGCTGCAAGCGATCCGTGGCGGGGTGTTCTCGCCGGATGATCCAAATCGCTATGCGGGTTTGATCGACCAACTGATTGCCTACGACCGCTTCTTGGTGTGCGCTGACTTTGAGTCTTACTGGCAGGCACAGGCCAAAGTCGAGGAAATGTGGCATGACCCGAAAAGCTGGTGGCGCTCCGCGGTGCTAAACACAGCTCGCATGGGCTGGTTCTCGTCGGACCGAACCATCCGCGAGTACTCCAACGACATCTGGAAGGCATTGGAGGAGTAGGGCTTTCCAACCCCGGGCGGGTGCCATAGGTCCCTGTTGGAGCGAATTTATTCGCGAAGGCAGCACTGCGGTCTTTCAGACATACCGCGCTGACTGCTTCCCGAATAAATTCGGTCCCACGGCGATTTGGGTTGAATCCAGGCCACCAGGCTTGCCTGCAAACCCTGCGGCGCGCTATACCTGCCGCCCTCAAGGCTGTTTCAAGGGATGACAACGCGTGCAATGGATTCTTTTTCTGGTCGGGTTAGTACTGGGCTGGGTGTTCGACGAGTCCTTTTGGGGCGCAATTGTCGGCGCGCTGGCTGGCCTTGGACTGGGACTTACACTGCGTGTCGGCCAACTCAATCGCCGCCTTGAACGCACAGAGCAGTCGCTCGAATTCATTCAACAACGACTAACCACGCTGGAGCCTTCGGCCAGCGTTACCGAGCCGCAGCCTCCTGCTGCACAAGCACCTCCCGAGCTTACTTGGGACTTGCCCAGCGACGACGCATGGGTCAAACCCACCGTCACCACCTCGGCGATTCCCGAACAGGCACCTCATGCCCCGAACCTGATAGAGCGCGCAATAACCGCTGCCCACCAATGGTTAGTCGGCGGTAACACTGTGTTGCGCGTGGGCGTAGTGCTGCTGTTTCTCGGCCTGGCATTTCTGTTGCGCTACGCCACTGAAGGCGTGGTTATTTCGCTGGAAGTCCGTTATGCAGGGGTTGCCGCCTCTGCGCTGGCCCTACTCGCTTTAGGCTGGTGGCTGCGAACACGCAACGCCAACTACGCGCTGATCTTGCAAGGCACTGGCGTCGGCGTGCTGTACCTGACGATTTTCGCTGCCATGCGCTTGCACACGCTGATCGACCCGAGTCTCGCGTTCGGTCTGTTGGTGGTGATCACGGTGTTCTCGGGCATCTTGGCGGTTACCCAAAACGCGCTCGGGTTGGCAGCCGCCGCTGCGCTGGGCGGGTTCGCGGCCCCCATACTGACCTCAACCGGTGCCGGTAGCCACGTCGCGTTGTTCAGTTATTTCGCGTTGCTCAACGCGGGCATTTTCGCCATCGCCTGGTTCAAGGCGTGGCGCCTGCTGAACCTGATCGGTTTTGTCGGCACGTTCGGCATTGGTTTCGCTTGGGGGCTACGTGCCTACACGCCGGAGCTGTTTTGGAGCACCGAGCCGTTTCTGATTTTGTTTTTCCTGATGTATCTGGCGATCGGCTTGTTGTTCGCCCGGCGCAAACTACAGGAACTCAGTACAGCACCTGAGGATGATAGCCGCGAGGCGATGTTGCGCTGGTCGGCGCGTCAGGGTGATTACGTTGACGGCAGCATTTTGTTCGGTCCGCCCATCGTTGGCTTCGGCCTGCAATTCGCTCTGGTTGAACATGTGCCGTTCGGCGCGGCCTACAGCGCACTGGCACTTGGCCTCCTTTATATAGGGCTGGCAAAACTCTTGGCCAGACGCGCCCCAGGCCGCGCCTTGTTGCTGGTTGAAACCTGCCTGGCTTTGAGCGTGGTCTTCGGCTCTTTGGCGATTCCTCTGGGGTTGGACGCACGTTGGACTTCGGCCGCATGGGCAGTTGAAGGTGCCGCAGTGTTTTGGCTTGGTCTGCGTCAGCAACGAACGTTGGCGCGCATTTTCGGGCTGTTGCTGCAATTCGGTGCGGGGGTGGCCTTATTTGGCGACTGGCTCAGCGTGGCCCGTGACGAATTCTGGACCCCGTTGATCGTTGCGCTGGCCGCGATGACCAGCGCATGGATGCAACAAAAGCTAACGCCAATCAACACCGCGAAAAACCGGCGGATCGGCGCAGTGCTTCTGGCCTGGGCGGCTGCGTGGTGGGCAGTGGCGCTGATCAATGGTGTCCAGCGTTTTGCAGCATTTGACCTGCAAATTCCAGCACTACTGCTGCTATCAGCCGCCAGCGTTGCGCTGTGGGCGGCCTTGGCGTTGCGCCTGCGTTGGCCTGGCCTGGCGGTTCTCTGCACGTTGTTGATGCCAGCTTGCAGCACAGTGCTATTGGTAGCGCTAAACGCGAATTATCACCCGTTCGCGCAGTGGGGCTGGCTGGCGTGGGCGGCAGTGTTGGCCGTGCATGGGCTTTCCCTGCGACGCCTTCCTGATTTGCTGCCCCGTTGGGCGGCCAGCGCGGCACATGTCATCGGTTGCTGGCTGATCATCAGTGTATTGGCGCTGGAACTGCGCTTCGCATTGATGCAGCTGTCTGAGCACTACAACGCCTGGCGCTGGCTGGGCTGGGCATTGCTGCCGAGTGCCTATTTACTGTTGATGGCTGCTCCGCGCACGCTACCTTGGCCTATCGAAAACTATACGAAGGAATACCGGGTGTGGGTCGCTGCGCCGCTGGCCGTCCTGATGCTGGTGTGGTTTTGGCTGGCAAATATTTTCAGTGATGGGGCCGCTGATCCACTGCCCTATCTGCCGCTGATTAATCCGCTGGAACTGGGCCTGTTTTTCGCACTGGCCGGGGTGGTTGTCTGGATGCGCAGCCGCCTGACGGCGCTTGGGGTGACAGCTAAAATCGCACTACGAAGCGCACAACTGGTGGCGGGCATTTGTCTGTTTGCTCTGTTCACTGCAATGGTCATGCGCACCGCGCACCATTGGAGCGGCGTGCCGTATGTGCTCAGCGATTTGCTCGCTTCCATGCGGGTTCAGGCCGGTTTGTCTATCGTCTGGACCTTGATGGCATTGGCGCTGATGGTGGGCGGTCACGTACGTGGGCGGCGGGAAATATGGATCGCGGGTGCTGCGCTGATTGGTGTGGTGGTCGCCAAATTGTTCTTCGTCGAACTGAGCGACCGCGGTGGGCTGGAACGCATCATTTCGTTCATCGGGGTTGGCGTGTTGTTACTGGTGGTGGGCTATTTTTCACCGTTACCGCCTAAACCTGCTCAAACGTCTGTGTCATAAGGAGCGCTTGTTGAGTCATCCGTCGAGATACACCCCGACCCTGTTCATTGCGCTTATCGCGTTAGTCGCAGCCAGCTCAGCGAATGCCCAAGACAAACCGGGCGACTTCGCCACGCATCTGCCAATGACCCTGAGTGGCGAAGGCCCGTGGTACCGCGTTGATCTGCCGCTGGCCATACAACTCGGCGCGCAACAGGCAAATCTCGGCGACGTGCGGGTGTTCGATGCTAACGGCCAGGCGCAAGCCTATGCGCTAAGCCAAGGGCAGGCGCAGTCCCGTGAAAGCCAGACGCCGATGCCGGTAAAGTGGTTTGCCCTGTACACCGCCGCCGATGCCGGAGACAAAGCGCCAACTGTCCGAGTCTTACGCAACGCCAGCGGCACAGTGGTTGAAGTGCGCCCTGGGGATCAGATTGAAGCGGGCGAAGAAGTGTTGCGCGGCTGGCTGCTCGATACCAGCACGATCAAAGGACCGCTGGAGCAACTGACGCTGGATTGGGACATTGAGCGCCAAGGCTTTCAACGCTTCAGCATCGAAGCCAGCGACGACTTACAACACTGGCAGTCTTGGGGCGAGGGCCAAATGGCCCGGCTGTCCTTTTCCGACGAGGTGGTTGAGCAGCGTGACATCACGCTGCCCGGCAAGAGTACTCATTACCTGCGCCTGCTCTGGATCAGCCCGCATACCGCGCCGACACTGACCGCCGCACAGGTGGTCAGCGCCAACCCCGAGCGCTCGGTGTTACCGCTCGTTTGGTCGCAGCCGCTGACCGGAACTACCTCCAAAGCAGGTGAGTACAGCTGGCAGTTGCCCAACCGTCTTGCGGTGGAGCGAGTCAAAATCAATATCAGCCAGGCCAACAGCCTAGCGCCCGTGACGCTGTCGGGACGCAGCGATGCCAGCAAACCGTGGCAAGGCATGGGCGATGGTGTGTTGTATCGGCTGACGCAAAACGCTCAAGAAATGGTGCAGGACGAATTGCCATTGCCCGGCCGTCTCGTGCAGCAGTTGAAGCTGGATGTCGATGAGCGTGGAGGCGGTTTGGGTTCAGTGGCGCCCACCTTGCGTTTCGCGGTCCGCAGTCAGCAACTGGTCTTCCTCGCAAAAGGCACCGGGCCCTTCACCCTCGCAGTGGGCAGTTCAAACGCAAAGCCCGCAGATTTGCCACTCTCGACGTTAATCCCCAACCTCACGCCCCAAACCCTGGCTTCCTTAGACAGCGCGCATCTGGTGAGCACACCCGTCGTTGCGGAAAGCCCGCTCGCTGCGCAGGCTGCAGGTACAAATTGGAAGCGCATCGGCTTATGGGCGGTGTTGCTGCTGGGCGTGGCATTTCTCGGCTGGATGGCCCTGAGCCTGTTAAGACGACCACCCGCAAAATCATGACGACGCACACCTGCTGACGCCAATTTAGAGGCTACTCTACAACCGATACGTGAACTCTATTGGCCAGAACCCGGTCTGACTGGAGTATTACGTCCCCACTCGCGTTAAACTGCGCGGGCTTTTTATCCCCCACCTACGGAGCTATCCATGTCCCGCGTTACCCTGAGTCGTTATTTGATTGAGCAGACCCGCAGCAACAACACTCCTGCCGATCTGCGCTTCCTTATCGAAGTAGTGGCACGCGCCTGCAAGGAAATCAGCCATGCCGTCTCCAAAGGCGCATTGGGTGGGGTGCTCGGTAGCATGGGCACTGAAAACGTACAGGGCGAAGTGCAGAAAAAGCTCGACGTGATTTCCAACGAAATCCTGCTAGAAGCCAACGAATGGGGCGGTCACCTGGCTGGCATGGCATCCGAAGAAATGGACAATGCCTACCAGATCCCGGGCAAATACCCGAAAGGTGCGTACCTGCTGGTGTTCGACCCATTGGACGGCTCGTCGAACATCGATATCAACGCACCGGTCGGCACTATTTTCTCGGTGCTGCGTTGCCCGAACGAATACCTGAGCCAGAACGAAGCCTTGAACGAAAAGGCCTTCCTGCAGCCAGGCACCCAGCAGGTAGCCGCCGGTTATGCCCTTTACGGCCCGCAGACAATGCTGGTACTGACTCTGGGTGATGGCGTCAAAGGCTTCACCCTGGACCGCGAAATGGGCAGCTTCGTACTGACCCACGAAGACATCACGATCCCGGAATCCACTCAAGAATTCGCGATCAACATGTCCAACCAGCGTCATTGGGAAGCTCCGGTACAACGCTACGTCGACGAGTTGCTGGCCGGTGAAGACGGCCCGCTGAAAAAGAACTACAACATGCGCTGGGTCGCCGCTATGGTCGGCGACGTGCATCGCATCCTGACTCGTGGCGGTCTGTTCATGTACCCACGCGACAGCCGCGAGCCATCCAAGCCGGGGAAACTGCGCTTGATGTACGAAGCCAACCCAATGTCGTTCCTGGTTGAACAGGCGGGCGGCATGTCCACCGACGGCCACCAGCGCATCCTTGATATTCAGCCAGAAGGCCTGCACCAGCGTGTTGCGGTGTTCCTGGGTTCAAAAGAAGAAGTAGAACGCGCCACGTCTTACCACAAGGCGTAACCATTGGCCGCGCCTTGGCAGCCGTTGCTTGAATGGTGGTTCGGCTCAGCTGAATCGCCATTTGATGTCGCGAAAGCCAAAGGCAAGCTGTGGTTCGGCAAGAAAAAAAGCCAGGACCGCGAAGCGCAGCAGCGTTTCGCGGTTCAGGTAGAGCAAGCACTGGCGGGCGACCTGTATGAATGGACGCACAGCCCGCAAGGCTGGTTAGCGCTGGTGCTGCTGCTCGACCAACTCCCACGCATGATCTTTCGCGACACGCCCACAGCGTTTGTCGGGGATAGTCTTGCGCAAAAAATCGTCGGCCAAGGCTTGCAACTAGGCTTCGATCACCAACTAACGTCGATACAACGCACGTTCATCTATCTGGTGCTGGAACACAGCGAGGATCTTGCGAATCAGGATCAGGCTGTCGCGAAGTTAACTTCGCTGCTTGCCCAACAACCTGAAATCGACCGCCCGATGATCGCCAGTAACCTCAACTACGCAAAAAAACACCAAGCCGTCATCGCCCGATTCAACCGCTTCCCGCACCGCAACGCGATACTCGGAAGAACATCTACGGCTGAAGAGCTAGAGTTTTTGCAGGAGCGCGGATCGCGATTTTAATTAGCGACTACTCAAGCTTAATTGAATGAAACAAAGATATGATTTGTAGGAGCGCTTGCCCACGATAGATCGCGAGGCGGTCCCAAGTGATGTCTCAGCCAATCCAGAAAATACTATTTTGGCTGTAATCCAACGTTCTCTGATGAGACTGTTTTGTTCACGGAACCAGTTTCCCTATTTCTCTTCTAACCTTGTGCTGTCCGCTGGCGTTTTCTGCGCCGTGCGACGCCCCCTAAATTGCTGGAGCTTCAATTCATGTCTTTGCGCACCGTCGCGTTGTTGTCGTTTTGTGTGTTGTTGGCCGCTTGCAGCAAGGTCACACAGGAAAATTATTCGAAACTGTCAGCAGGCATGGAGAAGGTGCAAGTCGAGCGTTTGCTAGGTAGCCCGACCGAATGTTCGGGCGCGCTAGGGATGTCGAGCTGTACCTGGGGCGACAAGACCAGCTTTATCAGCGTCCAATACGGCGGCGATAAAGTGCTGATGTACTCGGGCCAAGGCTTGAAGTAAATCGTTAGGGAGAACGTTATGCGTTTATGGATTGGGTTGTTGGCAGCTCTGTTTTTGGCTGGTTGTGCACATTCTTCCAGCGAGCTGGTTGAGCCGAAGACAGTCGATCATGTGGACCTCAAGCGTTACCAGGGCACATGGTATGAGCTGGCTCGGTTGCCGATGTTTTTTCAGCGTAATTGCGCCCAGTCGGAGGCGCACTACGTCCTTAAAGACGATGGGAACGTCGGCGTAACCAACCGCTGCCGCACGCTGGATGGCAAATGGGAGCAAGCGATCGGCACGGCGTCGCCGCAAGTGGCGGGCAAAACCGACAAGCTATGGGTGGTGTTTGGTAACTGGTTTTCAAATCTGTTCCCTGGCTTGGCCAAGGGCGATTACTGGGTGCTGTATCTGGATGACGGCTACAAAACCGCCTTGGTCGGTAACCCGAATCGCAAATACCTGTGGGTATTATCGAGAACGGCCAATGTTTCCGACGCGACGAAAGAGGACTTGCTGGCTAAGGCCAGGCAACAGGGTTACGACACGACCAAGCTGATTTGGCGGGTTGATGACTCTAAGATCATCAAGCCGGATCGCTTGTAAGCACAGGACGCGGACAATACACAATTCTGTGGGAGCGAATTCATTCGCGAAAGCAGCAACGCGGTCGTACACGTTCACCGCGTCGCGCCCTTCCCGAACAAGCTCGGTCCCACAGAAACCTTCTACGTGACGCAAAATATGCGCATTCCACAGGTCCCCGGTGGGAGCAGAACCTGTTCGCGAATGCCATTTATCAGCCCAGCAATTCCCTCAGTACCTGAGCAAACGCGCGGTTGCTGTCTTCTTCACCCGCATGCCGACCGTCACGAATCACCCAGCGGCCGTTGACCATCACGTCGCGAATCTGCCGATCACTGCCCGCAAACAACCAACGGTTTAAAATCCCGTCGCCGGTGGCCGTCGACAGGTACGGATCGTTGCCGTCCAGTACCAGCCAATCGGCACGCAGCCCAACCTGCAGCGCACCGATTTCCTGCCCCATAGCCTGCGCGCCGCCGATGAGTGCTGCATCGAACAACGTGCGACCCACCATCGGCTGATCGCTGCGGTACAAACGGTTACGTCGCTGATCACGCAGACGCTGGCCATATTCCAGCCAACGCAACTCTTCAACCACGCTCAATGATACGTGACTGTCCGAGCCAATCCCCCAGCGTCCACCTTGCGCAATGTAGTCCACTGCCGGAAAAATCCCGTCCCCCAAATTAGCTTCGGTGGTCAGGCACAGCCCGGCAATCGCGCCGCTATCGGCCATCAACGCTACTTCGTGGGGGGTAACATGCGTGGCGTGAACCAGACACCAACGTTGATCGACCGAAGCGTGCTCGTACAACCATTGCACGGGACGCTGGCCACTCCAACTCAAACAGTCGTCGATTTCTTTTTGCTGCTCGGCAATATGAATGTGCACCGGGCACTGCGTGTCGCTAGCCGCCAGCACGTCGCTGATTTGCTGCGGCGTTACGGCTCGCAACGAGTGGAAACACAGACCCAGCGATTGCGCCGGCTGCTGAGCGAGGATCGGCCGCAAGTGTGCTTGCAAATCAAGGTAGCTGTCGGTGGTGTGGATAAACCGACGCTGACCTTCGTTTGGCGCCTGGCCGCCAAAACCCGAGTGGCTGTACAGCACCGGCAACAATGTCAGACCGATACCTGCTGAACTCGCCGCTTGGCTGATTTGCAGCGCCAGTTCCGCAGGGTTGGCGTACGGTTTCCCTGTTACGTCCTGGTGTACGTAATGAAATTCAGCGACTGAAGTAAAACCGCCCTTGAGCATCTCGATGTACAGTTGGCGCGCGATAATGCCAAGCTGCTCCGGACTGATCTGCCCGACCAAGCGATACATCAAGTCGCGCCATGTCCAGAAGCTGTCGTTGGGGTTACCCGCAACCTCAGCCAAACCGGCCATTGCACGCTGGAACGCATGGGAATGCAGATTCGGCATACCGGGCACTAGTGGCCCCTTTATGAGTTCGGCACCGTGCGCGTCGGCATCGGCTTGAACGCGGGTCAGCACGCCATCGGCGCTGACGTCGAGACGGACATTGTTGGCCCAGCCTGTGGGCAATAATGCGCGCTCGGCAAAAAAGGCGGACATGGATCTGCACCCCATCGTGTTAATTTGTATATACATATACAGACGTTTGCCTGCTCGGTAAACTGCGGCAAGCTTGTCGTCGGTCGGGTTAATGGTTAGCTTGAGCGCATCTGCGCCTTCGACCCAATTATCGAATCATCACCTATCGAACAAGGATTTCACTGTGCCGACTCCGCCTGCTATCTCTCCGCTGGCTGCCCAGATGGGCGACAGTCCGGCGCCTTTGTACGCGCGCGTGAAGCAAATGATTGCACAGCAAATTCGCAACGGCACTTGGGCGCCGCATCACCGCGTGCCGTCAGAGAGCGAGCTGGTCAGCCAACTGGGTTTCAGCCGCATGACCATCAACCGGGCCTTGCGTGAACTGACCGCAGAAGGCTTGTTGGTGCGTATGCAAGGCGTCGGCACCTTTGTCGCGGAGCCCAAGAGCCAGTCAGCGCTGTTCGAAGTGCACAATATTGCCGATGAAATCGCCTCCCGCGGCCATGTACACACCTGCAAAGTCATCATCCTCAACGAAGAAGCAGCAGGCTCCGAACGGGCGCTGGCATTGGACATGCGTGAAGGTCAGCGCGTCTTCCACTCGCTGATCGTGCATTTCGAAAATGACATTCCGGTGCAAATCGAAGACCGATTCGTCAACGCCTTGGTAGCGCCGCACTACCTCATGCAAGACTTTACCCAGCAAACGCCCTACGCCTATCTGTCGCAAGTCGCACCGCTGACCGAAGGTGAACACGTGGTCGAAGCGATTCTGGCTGAAGAGATGGAGTGCGAACTGCTGCAAATCGAGCGCGGCGAACCTTGCTTGTTGATTCGCCGCCGCACATGGTCGGGGCGTCAGCCGGTAACCGCCGCTCGCCTTATTCACCCAGGTTCCCGCCATCGGCTGGAAGGACGTTTCAGCAAATGAGTCAAATGACTGTTTTACGCGCCGCTGATTACCCACGGATGCCCTGGAAGAATGGCGGCGGCAGCACCGAAGAAATCACCCGTGACGCTGGCACTGGCCTAGACGAATTTGGCTGGCGCGTGTCGATTGCCGACATCGCTGAATCAGGTGGCTTTTCAACCTTCGCCGGCTATCAGCGCATCATCACCGTGCTGCAAGGCGCGGGCATGACCTTGCAAGTCGACGAGAAAACCACGCGGCCCTTACTGCCACTTGACCCATTCGCCTTCAGCGGCAACAGCGACGTCAGCTGCACGTTGCTTGGCGGTGAGATTCGTGACTTCAACCTGATCTACGCGCCAAATCGTTACAACGCGCGGTTGCAATGGATTGACGGCCGGCAGCGCTTTTTCAGTTCAGCTGGCACGGTGTTGATTTTCAGCGTGATCGAGGGTTTGAGCGTCACCACAGGCACGACCACCCACGGGCTCGGCAAGCATGACTGCCTGCAACTGGACGGTAATCCTGGTTTGCTCGAATTGGCCGTCAGTGGAACCTGCTGTGTGATCGAGCTGACTGCAATTTGAATTACAATTTTTGTTGCATGATCTCCGCGCCCGATTGAACGGAACACCGATGGCCACGAAGGACAACCAACCGCTGAACCCTGCCCCACTGGATCGCATCGACGAAGCCATTCTCGATGTGTTGCGCCATGACGGCCGTATCACCTACGAAAAGCTCTCGACGCTGGTCCATCTGACGCCCAGGCCCTGCCTTGAGCGCGTGCGCAAACTCGAACGACGCGGCGTGATTCGCGGCTACGGTGCCGTCATCGACCTCAAAGTCGTGTCGCCAGGCCTTTCACTGCTGGTCATGGTCGCCCTCACCAACCAGAGCGGACGCGCCGCACAAAAAGCCTTCGAAGCCTGCATCAAAGCCTGCCCCCAAGTATTCGGCTGCCAACTCATCAGCGGCACGTTCGACTACAGCCTGCGCATGCGCTGCCGCGACATGGAGCACTACCGCGTGCTCAGCGAAACCTGGCTCAACAACGATGAACTGCACATCGACAAACTGGTGGCGCACCCGGAATTGGCAGATGTGAAGAGCGGGGTTGGGTTTTAGGACTGGTATAGTCAGGCCTTCACCTAAAACACCCCTTTTCGCGCACCACGCCCTCGCACGCTGTTACCGAACGCCCCAGCACAGCGCAACTTTCCGCATCTACCCAGCCGTAGATGACTGCTTAAAATCACCACCCATCTCTTTTAACCTCTCCAGAGCCCTTATATTCCGGGCCTTTCGTCGTTTTCAGAAATTTTCTTGTAGACCTGTAAATGAAGTTGGTCTTACGATTGCATATGCTTGTATGTACAAGTAAAGATGTGTGCGTATAGCCGTGACGGTAACCCTCTCATTGGCTCATGCATCCGAACGATGAATTTTATTGGCTTAATCCGTTTCGTCTGTTTCGAAAAGTTCGATACAGGCCGGCTTGCCCACTTCGCTGAGGAGTTTTTTTGTGACTGACAATAACCACTGGACCCCTGAAACCTGGACCCGCCATCGTGACGTTGAAGTCCGTGCCGCGCGTGGAACCAAGCTGACCGCCAAGAGCTGGATGACTGAAGCGCCGCTGCGGATGTTGATGAACAACCTCGACCCCGAAGTCGCCGAGAACCCGAAAGAACTCGTGGTTTACGGTGGCATCGGCCGCGCAGCGCGCAACTGGGAATGCTACGACAAGATCGTCGAAAGCCTGACCAACCTGAATGATGACGAAACCCTGCTGATTCAATCCGGCAAACCGGTCGGCGTATTCAAGACTCACAGCAATGCCCCGCGTGTGCTCATCGCCAACTCGAACCTGGTGCCGCACTGGGCCAGTTGGGAGCATTTCAACGAGCTGGATGCCAAGGGCTTGGCCATGTACGGCCAAATGACCGCCGGTAGCTGGATCTACATCGGCAGCCAAGGCATCGTTCAGGGTACCTACGAAACCTTCGTCGAAGCCGGGCGCCAACATTACAACGGCAGCCTGAAAGGCAAATGGGTACTGACCGCGGGCCTCGGTGGTATGGGCGGCGCTCAGCCTCTGGCTGCAACCCTGGCCGGCGCTTGCTCGCTGAATATCGAATGCCAACAGGTCAGTATCGATTTCCGTTTGAACAGCCGCTATGTCGATGAGCAAGCCACCGACCTCGACGACGCTCTGGCACGCATCGCCAAATACACCAAGGAAGGCAAGGCGATCTCCATCGCCCTGCTCGGCAACGCGGCTGAAATTCTGCCGGAACTGGTCAAGCGCGGCGTGCGTCCAGACATGGTCACCGACCAGACCAGCGCCCACGACCCGCTCAACGGTTACCTACCGGCTGGCTGGACCTGGGACGAATACCGCGCTCGTGCCAAGACCGAACCCGCCGCAGTGGTCAAAGCCGCCAAGCAATCCATGGCCGTGCACGTTAAGGCAATGTTGGACTTCCAGGAAATGGGTATTCCGACCTTCGACTACGGCAACAACATCCGTCAGATGGCCAAAGAAGAAGGCGTGACCAACGCATTCGACTTCCCGGGCTTCGTACCGGCGTACATTCGCCCATTGTTCTGCCGTGGCGTAGGGCCTTTCCGCTGGGCTGCGCTGTCTGGCGATCCGCAAGACATCTACAAAACCGACGCCAAGGTCAAAGAGCTGATCCCGGACGACGCCCACCTACACAACTGGTTGGACATGGCCCGTGAGCGCATTGCGTTCCAGGGTTTACCGGCACGTATTTGTTGGGTTGGCTTGGGTCAGCGCGCCAAGCTCGGTCTGGCTTTCAACGAAATGGTCCGTAGCGGTGAGTTGTCGGCACCGATCGTGATCGGTCGTGACCACCTGGATTCCGGTTCAGTGGCTAGCCCGAACCGCGAAACCGAATCCATGCAGGACGGTTCCGATGCTGTGTCTGATTGGCCATTGCTCAATGCCTTGCTCAATACCGCCAGCGGCGCGACGTGGGTTTCCTTGCACCACGGCGGCGGCGTCGGCATGGGCTTCTCTCAGCACTCGGGCATGGTGATTGTCTGTGATGGTACTGACGAAGCAGCCGAGCGTATTGCTCGCGTTCTACACAATGACCCGGCGACCGGCGTTATGCGCCACGCCGATGCGGGTTATCAGATCGCGATCGATTGCGCCAACGAGCAGGGCTTGAACCTGCCGATGCTGAATCGCTAAACGCTGAATAACCCCATGCTCTGTGGGAGCGAATTCATTCGGGAATGGGCCAACGCGGTGTGCCAGACACACCGTTTCCCGAATGAATTCGGTCCCACAGGGTTTTCACGTTACGCCCTAACTTCCTTCCGCATTCCCCCATAGAGGTGGTCGCATGGCTGTTCCAGATGATCGCGTTGCAAACAAATCCCTGATCGAAAGGCGTTCGATCGATTACATCCCGGACGGGGAAAGACACGGTCGTCTGTTCAGTCAATTCACCTTGTGGCTCGGTGCCAACCTGCAAATTACAGCCATCGTCACCGGGGCCTTGGCCGTGGTACTGGGTGGTGATGTGTTCTGGTCGCTGGTCGGTTTGCTGTTTGGGCAATTGCTCGGCGGTGGGGTCATGGCGTTGCATGCTGCGCAAGGTCCGAAACTGTGCTTGCCGCAAATGATCTCCAGCCGCGTGCAGTTTGGCGTGTACGGAGCGGTGATCCCGCTGGTGTTGGTGTGCCTGATGTACATCGGCTTTTCTGCCAGCGGTTCGGTGCTGGCTGGTCAGGCAGTGGCGCAACTGATTCACGTGCAGGACTGGCAGGGCATTCTAATTTTCGCCGCGCTGATCGTGGTCGCGACGATCTTTGGTTACCGCGTGATCCATGTGATTGGCCGCGTGGCCAGCGTGATTGGGATCATCGCGTTTGTTTACCTGTTCGGCGCCTTACTGGCGGGCAATGACATCGGCGCGCTGTTGGGTAACAAGCACTTCTCCTTGGCGAGTTTCCTGTTGGCGATTTCGCTGTCAGCGTCATGGCAAATTGCGTTCGGCCCTTACGTGGCCGACTATTCGCGTTATTTACCGCGCAGCACCTCGGCGGTGAAAACCTTCTGGGCTGTGGGGTTGGGTTCGATTATCGGCGCACAAGCGTCGATGGTATTCGGTGTGTTTGCTGCTGCGTTGGCTGGCAAGAGCTTTGCCCACCACGAAGTCTCGTTCATCGTTAGCCTCGGCGGCACCGGCGTAGTCGCGGCCCTGCTGTACTTCAGCGTG
This sequence comes from Pseudomonas sp., assembly GCF_026224925.1. GTDB lineage: Bacteria > Pseudomonadota > Gammaproteobacteria > Pseudomonadales > Pseudomonadaceae > Aquipseudomonas. Next base: position 16,221 of record NZ_JAMFRV010000751.1, read on the forward strand.
GCGTTCGGCAAAGTCACTATTACCACCCTCAACGCCTACGGCAGTTTCATGTCGATTGCGACCATCGTCAGCGGCTTTCGCGGCAACCGGCACATCTCCAGCGGCCTGCGCCTGACCTATATTTTCGCCATGGTCGGCATCGCAACGCTGCTGGCACTGGCCGGTAAAGACTCGTTCCTCAAGGATTTCTCGGCGTTCATTCTGTTCTTGCTGGCGTTCTTCACGCCATGGAGCGCAATCAACCTGGTGGACTTCTATTGCGTCACCAAAGAACGCTACGACATTCCAGCGCTATCTGATCCCAATGGCCGTTACGGTCGCTGGAACTGGGTTGGCATCGGCGTCTACGTGTTTGGTGTGTTGATCCAAATGCCCTTCATCTCTACGCAGTTCTACACCGGCCCGCTGGTGTTGCCGCTGGGTGATACCGACATTTCCTGGATCATCGGCCTGGTCGTACCTGCGGCGGTCTATTACCTGATTGCGAAAAAATGGCACAGCGCAATTCCGGACCGACTGATTCTGCCGGAGGCTACCCAGGCAGCCCAAACACCTAAAACGGGTTCCCGGACCCAGCCAGCAATGAACTGATAGGCATAAAATGCACTCGTTAGTGGGAGTGACAGTGATAGCCGAAGCAATTCGGCGGGCTCAACCGAGGGTTCTGTTTATTGATTTGTTTAAAGACGAATCAACTGCAGACGGCCAAAGTAAGCCTCAATCACCTAAGCTGACCGGCCTGACCGCCGTTTCGCTACTCCTACTGGATCGAGAGCCCTCTATGTTCCCTGAAAGCTTCACTTTCTCCATCGCCGACTGGGTCAATCAATGGGTCGACACGCTGGTAACCAACTATGGCGACGTGTTTCGTCAGATCTCGGACACCTTGCTGTGGGCCATTGTTAACCTGGAAGCCCTGCTGCGCTTGGCCCCATGGTGGCTGATGCTGGCGATTGTCGGCGCCATCACCTGGCACGCAACGCGCAAGCTAATCACGACTGTCGTGATTGTGGGTTTGTTGTTCCTAGTGGGTGCAGTGGGCTTGTGGGACAAGTTGATGCAAACCCTTGCCCTGATGTTGGTGGCGACAATTATTTCGGTATGCATTGCCATTCCGCTGGGCATTCTTTCGGCGCGTAGCAATCGCCTGCGGTCGATATTGATGCCGTTGCTGGACATCATGCAAACCATGCCCAGCTTCGTGTACCTGATCCCGGTGTTGATGCTGTTTGGCTTGGGCAAGGTTCCGGCAATTTTCGCCACGGTGATTTACGCTGCGCCGCCGCTGATTCGCCTGACCGACCTGGGCATTCGTCAGGTCGACGGCGAAGTGATGGAAGCAATCAATGCGTTCGGCGCCAATCGCTGGCAACAGCTGTTTGGCGTTCAACTGCCGCTGGCGCTGCCTAGCATCATGGCTGGAATCAACCAGACGACGATGATGGCCCTGTCGATGGTGGTAATCGCTTCGATGATTGGCGCACGTGGTTTGGGTGAAGACGTGTTGGTGGGGATTCAAACCCTCAACGTCGGCAAAGGACTGGAAGCCGGTTTGGCGATCGTGATTCTGGCGGTGGTGATCGACCGCATCACGCAGGCCTATGGCCGACCACGGCATGAGGCGAGCAAATGAGCAAGATCGTCCTCAATAACGTTTTTAAAATCTTCGGCCATCGCTCGGCGGACGCGCTACGGATGATTCAAGAGCAGAAGTCCAAGGATCAGGTACTGGCGGAAACTGGCTGCGTGGTCGGGGTTAACGACTTGTCGCTTTCCATCGACAGCGGCGAAATCTTCGTGATCATGGGTTTGTCTGGCTCGGGCAAATCAACCTTGGTGCGCCATATCAACCGCTTGATCGACCCCACCAGCGGGCAGATTCTGGTGGACGGTGAAGACATTCTTGGTTACGACATGGAGGCCTTGCGCCAATTTCGTCGGCACAAAATCAGCATGGTCTTTCAAAGCTTCGGCCTGCTGCCACACAAAACCGTGCTCGATAACGTGGCGTATGGTTTGAAGGTCCGCGGCGAGTCCAAAGAGTTCTGTGCCGAGCGCGCCATGCACTGGATCGGCGCGGTGGAACTAAAAGGCTACGAACACAAATACCCGCATCAGCTGTCGGGCGGCATGCGTCAGCGCGTCGGCCTTGCCCGCGCATTGGCGGCCGACACCGATATTATTTTAATGGACGAAGCCTTCAGCGCCCTCGACCCATTGATCCGCGCCGAGATGCAAGAACAGCTGCTGGCGCTGCAAGCCAGCCTGCATAAAACCATCGTATTCATCACCCACGATCTCGACGAAGCCCTGCGCATCGGCAACCGCATTGCCATTCTCAAGGACGGTCAGTTGATCCAGGTGGGTACGCCCAAAGAAATTCTATATTCACCCGCCGACGAATACGTAAATCGCTTCGTCCAGCGGCGGGTGGCCACTATTTGATGGAGTAATAACGTGACTGAGCTGAACCTGATTCCCGGCACACTGACCCTGGCGCAACTGCGGGAGGTTTACCACCACCCGGTCACCCTTCGCCTGCATGAAAGCGCGTCACAGCAGATCGAAAACAGCGTGGCCTGCGTTGAGCAAATCCTCGCAGAAGACCGCACCGCGTACGGCATCAACACAGGTTTCGGCCTGCTGGCCTCGACGCGTATTGCCAGCGAAGACTTGGAAAATCTGCAGCGCTCGCTGGTGTTGTCCCACGCCGCCGGGATCGGTCAGCCGATCAGCGATGAGCTGGTGCGCCTGGTCATGGTGTTGAAGGTCAACAGCCTCAGCCGTGGTTTTTCCGGCATTCGTCGTCAGGTCATCGACGCTTTGGTCGCGCTGATCAACGCCGAGGTTTACCCGCATATTCCACTCAAGGGTTCGGTTGGCGCATCCGGCGACCTCGCGCCATTGGCGCACATGTCTTTGGTCCTGCTTGGTGAAGGCAAAGCTCGCTACAAAGGCGAATGGCTGGAAGCGACTGACGCTCTAGCAGTCGCCGGTCTGACGCCGCTGACCCTGGCGGCAAAAGAAGGCCTGGCGCTGCTTAACGGTACGCAAGTGTCGACCGCGTTCGCCCTGCGTGGCCTGTTTGAAGGTGAGGACTTGTTCGCCGCAGCCATGGCCTGTGGCGCATTGACCGTAGAAGCGGTGTTGGGCTCGCGTGCCCCTTTCGACGCACGCATTCATGCCGCTCGCGGCCAGCGTGGACAAATCGACGCCGCTGCTTGCTACCGCGACCTGCTGGGCGACAGCAGCGCGATTTCCGATTCCCACCGCGACTGCGACAAGGTTCAGGACCCGTACTCCCTGCGTTGCCAACCGCAAGTCATGGGCGCGTGCCTGACCCAACTGCGTCAAGCCGCTGAAGTACTGGGCGTCGAAGCCAATGCTGTTTCGGACAACCCGCTGGTGTTCGCCGCTGAGGGTGAAGTGATTTCGGGCGGTAACTTCCACGCCGAACCGGTGGCTATGGCTGCCGATAATCTGGCATTGGCTTTCGCTGAAATCGGTGCCCTCAGCGAACGTCGTATCTCGTTGATGATGGATAAGCACATGTCGCAACTGCCGCCGTTTTTGGTGGCCAATGGCGGCGTAAACTCGGGGTTCATGATCGCGCAGGTGACTGCCGCGGCGTTGGCCAGCGAGAACAAGGCCTTGGCGCACCCGCACAGCGTCGACAGCATTCCAACCTCTGCCAACCAGGAAGACCATGTGTCGATGGCGCCTGCTGCGGGCAAACGTCTGTGGGAAATGGCTGAAAACGTGCGCGGTATTCTCGCTGTGGAATGGCTGGCGGCCTGCCAGGGTCTGGACTTCCGTGAAGGCCTGAAAAGCTCGCCCAAGCTTGAACAAGCCCGCACCGCACTGCGCAGCAAAGTACCGTTCTACGACAAAGATCGCTTTTTCGCGCCCGACATCGAAGCGGCCATGCAGTTGTTGGCGTCCAACTGCTTGAACACGCTAGTGCCGGCGAAGCTGCTGCCAAGTTTGTAAACCGTCGCGCAGGTTTAGACATTATTTTCCTTGGAGACCGTAGATGAAAACGCTCTGGAAGAACTGCCACGTTGCCAGCATGGCGGGTGGCACCTACTCGATTATCGAGGACGCTGCGATTTTGACGTCGGGCGAACAGATCGAGTGGATCGGGCCGCAGGCTGATGCGCCTGAGGGAGACTTTGCCAACGTCGTCGATCTGGACGGCGCTTGGGTTACGCCCGGTTTGATCGACTGCCACACCCACGCCGTGTTCGGCGGCAATCGCAGTGGCGAATTTGAACAACGCTTGAAAGGCGTTAGCTACGCAGAAATCGCAGCGGCCGGCGGCGGCATCGCCAGCACCGTGCGCGCCACCCGTGCGGCCAGTGAAGATGAGCTTTTCACCAGCGCTGAACAACGCCTCAAGCGTTTGCTGCACGACGGCGTCACCACGGTGGAAATCAAATCCGGCTACGGCCTGGATTTAGCCAGCGAACGCAAAATCCTGCGGGTCATCCGGCGCCTGGGCACCCTGCTACCGGTTACGGTTCGCAGCACTTGCCTGGCCGCGCATGCGCTGCCGCCTGAATATAAAGATCGCTCCGATGATTACATTCACCATATCTGCAGCGTAATGCTCCCGGCATTGGCGGCAGAAGGATTGGTGGATGCGGTGGATGCATTCTGTGAATACCTGGCCTTCTCGCCAGCGCAAGTCGAGCAAGTGTTTATCTGCGCCGGCGAGCTAGGCTTGCCGGTGAAGCTGCACGCCGAGCAATTGTCATCGTTGGCAGGGTCGAGCTTGGCTGCGCGCTATAACGCGTTGTCGGCGGACCATCTGGAATTCATGACCGAGGCCGACGCCATCGCCATGGGCGCGGCGGGTACAGTTGCGGTGCTACTGCCCGGCGCGTATTACTTTCTGCGGGAAACCCAGTTGCCGCCAATGGAAGCCCTGCGTAAGCACGGGGTTGATATCGCCATCGCCACTGACTTGAACCCCGGCACGTCGCCCGCGTTGTCCCTGCGTTTGATGCTAAACATGGCGTGCACATTGTTCCGCATGACCCCGGAAGAAGCCTTGGCCGGCGTGACTATCAATGCCGCCAAAGCACTGGGTTTGGGCGACACCCATGGCTCACTGGAAGTGGGCAAGTTCGCAGACTTCGTGGCATGGAAGATCGAACGGCCAGCGGATCTGGCGTATTGGCTGGGCGGTGATCTGGACAAACGAATCGTGCGTCACGGGGTTGAATCCATCTGAAAGAGTCCCTGTAGGAGCGGGCTTGCCCGCGATGGCGGTATACCTGACAAACCGCGTCAAGCTAATCGCGAGCAAGCCCGCTCCTACAATTCAATGTTCATATGTTTTGTTTAACAGGAGGCATTTGTGGATAAGGTTCTGAATTTCAAACGCGGTCGTGTGCCCTTGCTGATCAGCATGCCCCACGCCGGGTTGCGTCTGACCCCAGCCGTTGAAAGCGGTCTGGTGGAGGCAGCGCAGAGTTTGCCGGACACCGATTGGCACATCCCGACGCTGTATGACTTCGCCGAAGAACTGGGCGCCAGTACGTTGGCCGCAGAGTATTCGCGCTTCGTCATCGACATTAATCGGCCTTCCGATGACAAGCCGTTGTATGTTGGCGCGACCACCGGGTTGTACCCGGCGATACTGTTCGACGGCGAGCCGTTGTTCCGGGAAGGCAAAGTGCCCAGCGCTGAAGAACGCGCTACGTATCTGGCGCAGGTCTGGATGCCATACCACCAAACATTGCAGCAAGAACTAGCGCGGCTACGGGACGAGTTCGGTTACGCACTGCTGTTTGACGCGCACTCGATTCGTGGCTCGATTCCGCATTTGTTTGAAGGCCGCTTGCCGGACTTCAACCTCGGCACCTTCAACGGCTTGAGCTGCGACACCGATCTGTCCACCCTGGTGGAAGCCATTTGCGCCAAAGCCACCGATTACACCCACGTGCTGAATGGGCGCTTTAAAGGCGGCCACATCACCCGCCACTACGGCGACCCAGCTAACAACATCCACGCCGTGCAACTGGAGCTGGCGCAGAGCACGTATATGGAAGAATACGAGCCGTTCAACTACCGCCAAGACTTGGCTGAGCCGACGCAAAAGGTGTTGAAAGAACTGCTGCAAGGGATGATTGATTGGGGCCAGAAGCGGTATTCCAAGTAAATACCGCGCCGTCCTTTTCGCAAGCAAGCTTGCTCCCACAGTGACCGTGTAACACTGTGGGATATTAGGTAGCTGACATACCGCCATCGCGAGCAAGCCCGCTCATACATAGAGTCTGTGTCGAACACAAATCCTGTGGGAGCAAGCTTGCTTGCGAAGGCAATGTCAGGGGCAACGCTTATTTCCTAAGCAACCGCAGCCCGTTAAACACCACCAGCAAACTCACACCCATGTCGGCAAAAACCGCCATCCACATGGTCGCCATGCCCGCGAAGGTGATCGCCAGGAACACCGCTTTGATCACCAAGGCCAAGGCAATGTTCTGTTTCAGGATCGCCGAGGTCTGACGCGACAGGCGGATAAACGCCGGGATTTTGCGCAGATCGTCGTCCATCAACGCGACGTCTGCGGTTTCAATCGCGGTGTCGGTGCCCGCTGCAGCCATGGCGAAACCAATTTCAGCGCGCGCCAATGCTGGCGCGTCGTTGATGCCATCGCCGACCATGCCGACTCGATGCCCTTGCGCGTAAAGTTGCTCGATCGTCTGCAACTTGTCAGCCGGCAACAGATTGCCCAGTGCCTGATCAATCCCCACTTGCTCGGCAATCGCCTTGGCGGTGTGCACGTTGTCGCCGGTCAGCATCACGGTTTTGACGCCCAGTTCATGCAATTGGCGGATCGCCTCGCGACTGCTGTCCTTTAGCGTATCGGCAACCGCGAACAGCGCCAGCGGGCCGGAATCGTCGCACAACAGAACGACGGTTTTGCCTTGGCTCTCCAGCGCCTCAAGCTTTACTTCCAGTGCCGGTGAGCACAGGCCCAGCTCTTCCACCAGACGATGGTTGCCCAAGTGATACATCTGACCCGCGACCTCACCCTTGACGCCACGTCCACCCAAGGCCTCGAACGCATGCACCTCGTGCAACGTGGTCTTGTGTTCAGTCGCAGCCTTGGCGATAGCCTGCGATACCGGGTGATCAGAACGACCGGCAAGGCTCGCGGCAATGGCTGCAACGGTATCCGCCGCCGACACGTCTAGCACCACAAAGTCAGTCTGAACCGGCTTGCCGTGGGTAAGGGTTCCGGTTTTATCCAACGCCAGATAATCGAGCGCGTGCCCGCTTTCCAGGTACACGCCGCCCTTGATCAGAATGCCTTTGCGCGCCGCCGCGGCCAAGCCGCTGACGATGGTCACCGGCGTGGAAATCACCAGCGCACATGGGCACGCCACCACCAACAGTACCAAGGCGCGATAAATCCAGTCGAACCAGGCCGCGCCCATGAACAGCGGCGCAATCACTGCCACAGCCAACGCCAATGCAAATACCGCTGGCGTGTAAATTCTGGAAAAACTGTCGACAAAGCGCTGAGTCGGTGCGCGGGCCCCTTGGGCGGCTTCCACTGCATGAATGATCCGCGCCAGCGTCGAGTTATTCGCCGCCGCAGTGACGCTGTATTCCAGCGAACCCGATTGGTTGAGAGTGCCAGCGAACACCTTGTCGCCCACGGCTTTTTCAACCGGCATGCTTTCTCCGGTGATCGACGCCTGATCGATGGTCGAGTGACCGGACACCACTTCGCCGTCCAAACCAATGCGCTCACCCGGCTTGATCCGCACCCGCGCACCCAGTTCGACGTGCTTTACAGGTTGCTCAACCCACACGCCGTCGGCATTTAGCACGGTGGCGGTGTCCGGGGTCATCTGCATCAGCCCACCGATGGCGTTGCGCGCCCGATCAAGGGATTTGGCCTCGATCAATTCCGCCACGGTGAACAAGAACATCACCATGGCTGCTTCCGGCCACTGCCCAATCAACACGGCACCGGTCACCGCGATGCTCATCAATGCGTTGATGTTGAGATTGAAGTTTTTCAGGGCGATCCAGCCCTTTTTATAGGTGCTTAGACCGCCGCTCAAGATGGCGATCAGCGCCACCAACGCGACCACCCACGTTGGCGCCAACCCGGTGAAGTGAATCACTTCCGAGGCCAAGGCTGCGATGCCCGACAGCGCCAGCGGCCACCAGTGTTTTTTCACCGGGATCGATGCGTCAGGTTCGGCGGCGGCGCCCTTCTCCATCAGTTCGGCGTGCATGCCTATTGATTTGATCGCTGCAACGATCGGCTCGGTGGAGGGCAAATCATGGGTCACGGCCAGCACCCGATTGATCAAATTGAACTCCAATTGCTGCACACCGGCGAGCTTGCCCAGTTTGTTCTGGATCAGCGTTTGCTCGGTGGGGCAATCCATCTGCTCAATGCGAAAACTGCTTAAACGGCCGCCAGCCAAAGGCTTTTCGCTAATGGTGACGATGGCCGGGGCGCTGTCACCCGAGCAGCAGGCGTGCGCATGGTCATGACCGTGATCGTTGGCGATTGGCAGTTTGTCGTGATGGTGTTCGGGGGAATTCATGAGGATGTCCTTGATGGCGCTTGTTGCCAAGTGAACACCCTGTAGCCACTATAGGGTCAAGCACCTAAACGAGATTAATCCCATGAAGATTGGCGAGCTGGCAAAACTGACCGATTGCCAAGTAGAAACCATCCGTTATTACGAACGCGAAAGCCTGCTCCCATCGCCTGCGCGCAGCGACGGTAATTACCGGCTTTACACCCAGGCGCACGTCGAGCGGCTGACGTTCATCCGTAATTGCCGCAGACTGGACATGACGCTGGAAGAGATC
>NZ_JAMFRV010000752.1 GCF_026224925.1 Pseudomonas sp.
AATACTTCAAAGAAACAGCCGTTTGAATAATGGCTGACTTTATGTATCGGGCCGTATCGCGCGTCGGGAGTTAATGATCCAGATCCGGGCGGCTCCATGGGTCAACATGAGTCATCAAATTCAGTACTCGATGACGCTGCATCACATTCTGCCTGGCCGCTACTGCAATGGCGTGTCCTTGCTCAACCGTTATCGAGGCATCAACTTCAATGTGTGCATCCACAACGATCATGTCGCCCATTTTGCGGGTGCGCAGGTCGTGTACGCCTTTGATACCGGGCGTTTGTGCAAGCGTCTCGCGGATAGTCGCCACCTCTTCTTCATCGGCTGCACGGTCCATCAAGTCATGCAGTGAGTCCCAGGTAAACGTCCACCCCATCCGGGCAATCATGCACCCGACGACAAGGGCCGCAATGGGGTCAAGGATGGGGTAGCCTGCCAAGTTTCCGGCAATACCAATACCGACTACCAGCGATGAAGCGGCATCGGAGCGTGCGTGCCATGCATTGGCAATTAACAAGCTCGACTTCACTTTTTTGGCGACGGCCAGCATGAAGCGAAACAACAACTCTTTTGTGACCAATGCACCTGCGGCGACCCACAAAGCAGAGGCATGCACCGTCGCAATAGACTCAGGCGTTTCAAGCTTAAGGATGGCAGACCCGACCATCCCGATACCCACCGCAAGCAACAGTATGCCCAGAACCATCGAAGCGGCAGTTTCAAAACGCAAATGCCCATAGGGATGGCCCTCATCGGCGTCTTCCTTGCTCTTGTGGCTAGCGAACAACACAACAAAATCTGCGATCAGGTCCGATAACGAATGGACACCATCGGCAATAAGGCCCTGAGACTTTGACAAAATACCCACCGCGATTTGAGTCACAGAGAGGACTATATTTATGAATACGCTGACCCATGTGCATCGAGAGGCTGCCGCAGCTCGCTCCACAGAGTTATACAAATCGTTCTCATGGTCGTCAGAGAAACCTTTATGATTCATTGCTTATTTTTCCATTTAAAAATGATACTCATCTCGTGATGCCAAAGAGTGAGGTATTGGGCAAGGAGGGGTAGAGTTTTTCTATTTTTTAATGTTCTCGGGAAGCCTAAAGCGCGAGAGGAAGTTTGTACAAGGAAATGTTGAGTTTGATCAGAATCAATAAAATGTCTTCGGCAATTTAGCGCGCCGTGAGTATTCAGGATGAAAATCTTAATGTTTCTCATGTCTGCCCTTATATACGCTCAATCAAGGCGCGTTACAGTGCGCGTTAAGTGATATCAATGTAAGTAACGTTAGTTCAGTCCAATTGACGTGGTCAGCGACGCCCTGAACGCCAGTGAAGCGGGCATCAGTGATAAAGTAATTGTTGGCGCCCAAACCTGATCCGTTTTTTCTGGATATCTGTGAGCTAATGGCTGGCGCCGGTAACAATTGGCGACAAATAAATTAAAATATTCATACTCTAATGCGTGCACTAAATTATTTCTTTTAAAATTAATTTTCCTAAAAAATAGTTTGCATTAATCCGGCTGTCAGTGCACGCGAGCCAACGATAAAAGGCTCTAGTCCGGGCTTTGTAGGACGAAAAATAATAACTAATCTGCCTCTAGTCAGAAACAGTTTTGTCACAAAGCATCGTGATACTGGCCCCAGTTTTTCACCCCCCCTTGGTCTGTCGGCGACACTAACGTCATCACCGGTCGTTAGTCGCTTTGATGACTCTTGAGCCTTGCTCAGCTATGGAGATTTATATGCGTTTTGCTTCCACTAAAACTGCGACAGCCCTGTACGGTGGCCTGTTGTTGGCCATTAGCATTCCAGCCAGCGCCGCGGTCGATGCCAAGTTGCTCGAAATGCTTAAGGCTAATGGGTCGATTTCCCCTGCCCAGTACGCTGAACTCCAGACCGAACTAAGCAACGATCAGCAGGCTCAACAACTCGCGCAGCAGCAAACAACGGCGCAGATCGCCGCCGCTCAGACTAAGTCAGCTGACGTGAGCGCGTTCGAGCAGAAGATTGCGTGGGCTGCCAAGACCCAATTCAAGGGCGACGTGCGTGTACGTCAGGAGACCATCAAGATCGATGGCCAGACCAACAGCCAAGACAAGAACCGCCAGCGCATTCGTGCTCGCTTGGGCGCCTACACCGAAATCAACCCGCAGGTCAGCACTGGTATCCGTATCGCCACCGGTGGCAGTAACGACGCCCGTTCGACCAACCAAGACCTGGACGGCTACTTCGTCAAGAAAGACCTGTGGCTGGATCAGGGGTATATCGACTACCACCCGACCGCGATTCAGAACCTGCACCTCATCGGCGGCAAGATGAGCCAGCCGTGGGTCAGCATGGGTGACATCATTTGGGACAGTGACATCAATCCAGAAGGTCTGGCCGCGACCTATAGCTTCCCGGTCAGCAAGAACTTTGAGCTGTTTGGCAGCGCCGGTAACTATACCCTCAAGGACAACATCGACGGCGACGGCACACAGTTCAAGAATGATCTGCGTTTGAACGCCGGTCAGTTGGGTGCTCGCTTCGTGCCTATCGACGCTCTGAAAGTCACTCTGGGCGGCAGCGTCTATCAGTACCAGAACGACAAAGACAGCGCGGCCTTGTCGGTCAATGGCAACAACACCGACCGATTCCGTCTGCTTGAGGGCTTCGGCCAAGTCGACATCGGCGGCCTGGCTGTGCCGCTGTCGGTGTATGGTCAGTACGTGGTCAACAACGCCACTGACAGTGACGAAGACACAGGTTGGCTGACCGGTGTGAAGACCAAAGTGTTTGGTTTTGGCCTGGACTACAACTATCGCGACACTCAGCGTAACGCTGTGGTCGGCGCCTTCACCGACTCGGACTTCGCCAACGGCACCACAGGTTCGCGCGGTCACAAGCTGAAGGTGAGCTACGACATCGACAAGAACTTCGCGGTCGGCGCAACTTACTTCCTGACCAAGGCCGACTACGCTGTCGCCAGTCAGAAAGACGCGAGTGCCAACACCTTGCAACTGGACGTAGAAGCGAAGTTCTAAGCCTTTAAACTGCAACGCTTACCCCTGCTGTTTTGGCGTTGGTGGACCGATCCCCTTCATCCGTCGGTTCATCAACGCCATCCTTTCATTCAGGTCGCTTGTGAACGGCGTGGTCTACGACGTCGCAACCTTTGTGGCGGCAAACCCCCTTGAGTTCCAAGTCATAAAAGCCCCCCATAGATGCTGTCGATCACTCCATCAGCACAAGCGATTGGACTGCGGCATTTCGACTCAGTTAGCGTGCTCATCAATTCAGTCGATGAACTGATTCCTCGCCGTACCGCCTTGCAGCTCAAACCGACGTTATTAGCGCTATTTTTCCTGCCGCCACACATGGGACATGCCGTCTTGTTTCAAACACAAGCCGTGCATACAGACTGGACTCTAAAAACCTAATTTTACCGGCGCCCGACCGTGGTCGCGGTGTATTCGCGCCTCGCCATTGTTGCCGTCCAGCCTGAGACCCTTGCCATGCCCGTATTTACACCCCCACAGATCGCCGAGCTGACCGTAGAAGCCGGTGTGAAGAAAGCTCACCTGCCCATACTCTCGGTCCTGATTCTAGGTTTCCTGGCCGGCGCCTTTATTGCGTTGGGCTTTCTGCTGGATATTCACGTCAGCACCATGATCCCCGCACAATGGGCATCGTTGGGCAATCTATTGGGAGCCGCGGTGTTTCCCACCGGCCTGATTCTGGTGATTTTGGCTGGGGGCGAGTTGCTCACCGGCAACATGATGAGCCTGCCCATGGCAATGTTTGCCGGCAAGATTCAGCTCTCGGCAGTGGCGCGCAACTGGTTGCTGGTCACCGTGGCCAATCTCCTCGGCGCGATGTTTGTCGCCTATTTCTTCGGCCATCTGCTCGGCCTCACCGAAGGACCTTACTTGGCCAAGACTGTGGCTGCGGCGACCGCTAAAGTCAGCGCTGACTTCGGTCAGGCATTCATCTCAGGCATCGGCTGCAACTGGTTGGTGTGCCTAGCGGTCTGGTTGTCTTACGCCAGCAAAGATGTTGCGGGAAAAATCCTCGGTATCTGGTTTCCGGTCATGGCTTTTGTCGCCATCGGCTTCCAGCACGTGGTCGCGAACATGTTTCTAATCCCGGCAGCGATTTTTGCCGATGCCTTGAGCTGGGCTCAGTTCGTCGAGAACTTCATTGCGGTGTTCCTCGGCAACGCAGTCGGCGGAGCAGTCTTCGTGGGTCTGGCTTACTACGTGTCTTACACACGGACAACCACTGCACCGGCCACAGCGATGGAATACAACGCGATGCCTTCGACGGGTGTGCAGAAGATATAAGACGGATCGAGATGATCGTTCTTGCGCTGTCGGCACGTTAAATGAGCACGCCGCTCAGCGCGTTACTCCCACCAATGATCCTACTGACCTGGCCAGGACCGCCATCCCCTGCACGCGATCAATTCGATCGCGTCGAGAACTCATGTGCATTTGGTTGTCACCGCCAAGGCACGGCAAGACCTCGATGAGCTGGCGCGACCCACGCCAGCAGGCAAGCCGATTCACCCGCAGTATCTGACGCACTTGGTCAACCAGATGGCAGATCAAAATGCAGTGTTTACTGCCGACGTGGGAACACCGACCTTATAGGCCGCGCGTTACCTGAGCATGAACGGCAAACGTTCGTTATTCGGGTCGTTTAACCATGGCTCCATGGTCAATGCCATGCCTCAGGCGCTTGGCGTACAGGCTGCGCACCCCGACCGGCAAGTGGTTGCACTGTGCGGCGACGGCGGATTGTCGATGCTGTTGGGTGATCTTTTAAGCACTCGCCAGTTGAACCTGCCGATCAAAATGGTGGTGTTCAATAACAGTTCATTGGGCTTCGTGGCGATGGAAATGAAAGCCAGCGGCTATCTGCCTCACGATACTGATTTGCAGACCACTGATTTCGCAGCCATCGCCAATGGCGCGGGGATTTTCGGCATTCATGTGGAGGACTCTGAAGCACTGCCGGAGGCGTTGCGACAGGCCTTTGCACGCGACGGGCCTGTGCTGATCGACGTGGTCACCGCCAAGCATGAACTGGCAATGCCGCCGAAAATAAAATGGGCTCAGGCCAAGGGTTTTAGCTTGTACATGCTCAAGGCAGTACTCAACGGCCGGGGTGATGAGGTGCTGGAATTGGCGGATACCAACCTGAGACAGCGATCAAACCAGCCTGCTTCAGTGAAGTGGGCAAGCCCAACCGAGCGAGCACTAGGTGGTGGCGGGTGATTATTACCTGATTGTCCTCTGTTTAAATAAAGTAAAAGTTTATGTAAATAAAAATTTATGTTGAAGCGTTTTATTTCGTAAGCTTTTAAAGCCGTCACTTTAATGACGCTTTGATATAGCCTGCTTCTCCCCAAAAACGACTTTTTGTATGTGCGACGTATTTTATATTGAAAAGCCGATATGGGTTTTCGGTATTGTTTCAGGTACACAGACACTTCCATTTGACACAATTTTCTCATTTGCCTAACAACCTCGTGACGAGCGACCACTTAAATTTGCGACGCGCTGATTAATCGGGCGTCCTAATTTGGTTTGATTGGTCAGCCTATGAAAAAATTCACGGTCGAGTTTTGCAAAAGTGACAGAGGGGCCCTCCTATTATTGCTGGGTGTCACCGCACTTATCTTGCTGTTTGGCTTGGGCGCCAGGGAGCTGTGGGGCGCGGAAACTCGCTGGGCCAACATCTCGCTGCAAATGTTGCAAAGCGGGAATTATTTTGACCCCTATCTCAAGGGCGCGGCGTATTACGACAAACCGCTACCGTCCTATTGGTTGATTGCTGCGACCGCTGAGTTAATGAATGGCCTGAGCCATTGGTCATTGCGCCTGTCCTCGGTAATCGCTGCATGGTTAAGTGTTTGGCTGATCTATCTGATTGGCGGGCAACTGTTTAATAAAAGTACCGGCCTGATCGCTGGTTGGATGTTGGCGACTACGTTCTTTTTTGTCTTCTGGGGGCGGGTAGCGACGGCCGATACCCTCACAGTCTGTGGCGTGCTTGCATCGGTCTGGTGGTATTGGCGTGGGCCGGACGATACCCGGATCGGTCGCTATACCGTGTTCTTTCTGCTACTGGCGTTAACGTCGTTGTTCAAGGGGTTGATCGGTTTCATTCTGCCTGCGTTGGTGTTGCTGCCACACCTGTTGAGCGATGGGCGCTGGAAGCGTCACCTCAATTTTCGCCTGTGTGCGGCGCTGCTGATAGCCGGCTTGTGTTACATGACGCCGTTCGTTCTGTCGCATATGTACGGCGCGCCGACTTATCGCGAGAGCGGTTTGGGTCTGGTGTTTCAGGAAAATTTCGTCCGATTTTTTAAGCCCTTCGATAACCTCGGCCCGATCTACACGTACCTCGTTTATTTACCGATCTACACCTTGCCATGGGCGCCTTTCTGGGTACTAGGCCTATGGGTTGCAGCCAAACAGTGGCGACAGGTAGAGCCCAACACTCGCTGGCTGGTGATGGGGCTTGGCTTGCTGTTCCTGTTCTTTACTGCAAGCGGCAGTCGGCGCAGTTATTACGTGTTACCACTTGTGCCGTTTGCACAATTGATAGGCGCATGGTGGGTCACGCGGTACATCGCCCAAAGGCGTGCCTTGGGCAACGTCAGCGGGCCTGGCTGGGCCAAGGGGTTTGGTCTGGCAGCTGGTGTGCTGTTCTTGGTTCTTGGCGTGATCTACCCGTGGACTAATGGCGGCGGCGGCGTCATCCGGTTCTCGGCGGATGTACGCCAAGAGGCCACCAAGAGCGCGCCATGGAATCAATGGCGCATGGTGTTGGTTGAGGTCGACAACAAGCTGCCTATGTATTTGCAGAATGACGGTGGTGCTTTCTACTACGTACCAGGGACGCAGGATTTCCCTACAACAGGCGACAGCGCAACGTTCATGGCATGGCTGGAGAAGAGCAGCGGTCAGCGCTGGAACCCCGACCGTACGATTATCGTTACGCAATACCACGATAAGGCTAAGTTGCCACTGAACTTTCTTGCCGCTGACCACACCGTCATCACTACGAAACTTACCAATGGTGCGCGCTTATTCCACTCGCGTGAATCCGGCAGCGTTGCGTTTATTCCTCATGTGGAAAACAACGTTGTGGAGAATGTAGTAATCCCTAAGGGCAACATAGACTATGACTAGTTTTCATCCCATCAAGGCCAACTTCAGTGTTGTAATGGTTAACTACAAGTCCCTTGAACTGACCAAGGCGTGCCTGGATTTGTTGCGCGATGGAATGCAAAGTATCGGGGTCCCGGTGCTGGTTGTGGATAATTACTCCGCTGACGCGAGTGTTGAGTATTTGCGTACGCTGGATTGGGTTACGTTAATCGAGCGCGAAAGATCTGGCCCGGAAGCTGGTAGCGTCGCCCACGGCCGGGCCCTGGATCTCGCGCTGGAACAGGTAACTACCGAATATGTATTTTTATTGCATACCGACACATTCGTGTATGACCTGAATGTATTCAACATGATGCTCAGTCAATGTGCAGGCCCGCAAGAGGTGGCTGCAGTGGGGTGTGTCGAACAGTTGAATCGAGGTAGGGGCCGATCAGCGTGGCGCCTGGTTTCACGCTGCTTAAAACATTACTCGCGTCGAGCTTTTCAAGCGTTGGATATAAAAGCCAAAGCGCCGAAGCCGTTTGTGGAAAAGCACCTGAAAAGTTTTTGTGCCCTGTGGAATGTGCGGCTGATTAAAAAGCACGGTTTACAATTTTTGATGGACGATCGTAACCCCGGTTATAAGTTGCAGGACACAATGGTAGCGCTGGGTTATACGATTAGGTTCATATCGCCGAGGACAATGTTTAACTATCTCGATCACCTGCAAAGTGGCACGGTCGCTGCGGGTGGGGGATATGCGGGTAATCACCGCAGGGTCAAGGTCTATGATCAGTTGATGAAAAGCGTGCAACAGGTAAAAAGTATCGCCAAGTAATAGCAATCAACGGAGCCCGGCACGAAGCCGGGCGTTGATCGACTACCCCTTAGTCCTGCATGTCGATGACCACGCGTCCTTCAATCTGACCTTCACGCATACGGTCAAACACGGCGTTGACGTTCTCCAGTTTTTCGGTAGAGACCGTTGCTTTGACTTTGCCTTCCCCGGCAAAATCCAAGGCTTCTTGAAGGTCTTGGCGCGTACCGACGATGGAACCGCGCACAGTGGTGCCGTTCAGCACCATGTCGAAGATTGAGATCGGGAACTCCCCGGCGGGAAGGCCGTTGAGCGCGATGGTGCCGCCACGTCGGGTCATGCCCATGGCTTGTTTGAAGGCGATGGGTGAAACCGCAGTGACCAACGCACCGTGAGCACCGCCAATGGCGTTCTTCAAGAACGCAGCGGGATCGTGATGACGGGCATTTACCGTGACCTCCGCGCCTAGCCTGCGGGCCAGATCCAGCTTGCCGTCGTCGATGTCCACCGCGGCGACATTCATGCCCATGGCCTTGGCGTACTGAACGGCCATATGCCCCAAGCCGCCGATACCGGAAATTACCACCCACTGGCCGGGTTTGGTTTCAGTCATCTTCAGCCCTTTGTACACGGTTACGCCGGCACAAAGGATGGGTGCAATCTCAATGAAGCCTACGTTGTCCGGCAGCTTACCGACGAAATTGGCGTCCGCCAGAGTGTATTCAGCGAACCCGCCGTTGACCGAATAACCGCTGTTTTCCTGTTTTTCACACAGGGTTTCCCATCCGCCCAGGCAATGTTCGCAGTGGCCGCAGGTGGAGTACAACCATGGCACCCCGACGCGATCACCTTCTTTGACGTGCTTTACCCCCGGGCCGACGCCGACCACATAACCAACGCCTTCATGACCCGGGATAAACGGCGGATTAGGTTTCACCGGCCAGTCACCCTCGGCAGCATGCAGATCGGTGTGGCATACACCGGACGCCGCAATTTTTACCAATACTTGTCCGTAGCCTGGAGTTGGCACAGGCACTTCACGAATTTCCAGCGGCTGACCGAAGGCATGGACGACGGCAGCTTTCATTGTTTTTTGCATGATCGAAATCCTTCTAGAAAAACAGAGGTGTTAACCGTGGTTGATGGCTTGCGGGCAGCGGCATGGGGGGAGGGGAGTGATTGCGTAATTAAACAGATTGAAACGCATGTAAATGGTCTCCTTGGTGTTGTCTTCTTGTAGGAGTAAGCGGAGAAGCAAGCGGCAGTGCGCTCATAAGTTACTCAGCAAGGAATAGGCCAGCGCCATGAATGGCTTGATCTAGAAGGGTTTCGGTGGGTGAGACAGGCAAGATGCACATGGGCCGTGGCACAACTGGCACAGTCCGGTGATACGTTGTGCCGTTATCGTTACAGTGAGACGCGTGACAAATCAGAAGGGGGTATTGCGAGGAGCATAGCGACGCCCGGTCAGGCTGGCCTTAGCCAACCTGACGGCTTAAACACGCCAGACCGATCAGTTGCTGATCGGGCCTGAAGGGGTGGCGGGGACTATGCGCCAAGGTTCAGAACATTGACGCACGTTGGGGTAATAACCCCTGGTGGGGACGCAGTAATACCAATTCGATGCTTGAGACACCGGTGGTGGGGCCGACGCCACGGGCACTGCGACAGGCTGCTGGTAATAGGGATCAGCCGCTACAACCGGTTGAGCCACCGGGTAATAAGCTGTCGGCGGGTAGTAATAGCCCGCAGTTGGGTAGTAATACGTTGGATAAGACGGGTAGTAATACGAGCTGGCGTAGCCAACGCCTAAGCCCACGCCTAAGCCAATGCCCAGTCCCCACCAGCCGCTGCTGCCCCAGCCACCGCCGTGATAGCCACCACCACCACGGTAGTAACCGCCGCGGCCGCCGCCGCCGTGGTAATAGTTGCCTCCTCCACCGTGATAACCGCCGCCCTGCGCCACAGCCGGGACCGATAGACCCGTACTGATCACTATCATCCCAGCAAGAACAAAACGTTTTATCGAATCAATGTTCATGATATCTGCCAAAGAGTTGCGCTACGGCCGTTTTCCGCTGCCTTGCCTAGGTCCTCTCCCGTCCTCGTAAGGACATGTGCAGGCATGCTCCTGGCCGCCGTCAAGGTCGGGAGTCTGCCGTACATATCATTAAGGATAGGCCCAAATGCGCGGTTTAGGTGAGCCAGATGTCGTCATTCATCAATGATCATTCGTCTGATACGACACTCCACGCTATTGAGTAGATGCGAGTCAGCCCCGGAATAAAGTATTGTTGCCACCACAGACAGAAACGAAAAGCTTGGGTTGTTCAGGCGGTCTTTAAAGGTAGAGGGTGTCATGAGTTACGAAAGCATAAATTGGGACAAGCTGGGTTTCGACTACATCAAAACAGATCTGCGTTATCTGTCGCACTGGCGTGATGGCGCCTGGCAGGAAGGAACGCTGACTGAAGACAACGTGCTGCACATCAGCGAAGGCTCGACGGCGTTGCACTATGGTCAGCAGTGCTTCGAAGGTCTCAAGGCCTATCGTTGCAAGGATGGATCAATCAACCTGTTCCGCCCTGACCAGAATGCAATGCGCATGCAGCGCAGTTGCGCGCGGTTGCTGATGCCTCACGTGTCCACCGAAGACTTCATTGAAGCCTGTAAAAAAGTTGTGCGTGCCAACGAGCGTTTTATTCCTCCCTACGGCACTGGCGGCTCACTTTACCTGCGTCCGTTCGTCATCGGCGTGGGCGATAACATCGGCGTGCGCACTGCACCTGAGTTCATTTTTTCGATTTTCTGCATGCCGGTGGGTGCCTACTTCAAAGGCGGCCTGAAGCCGAATAACTTCCAGATTTCCAGCTTCGACCGTGCTGCCGCTAACGGTACCGGTGCCGCGAAGGTCGGCGGTAACTATGCCGCCAGCCTGCTGCCGAACTCGCAAGCCAAGAAACTGAATTTCGCTGATTGCATTTACCTTGATCCGCTGACGCATTCGAAAATCGAAGAGGTCGGTTCCGCTAACTTCTTCGCGATCACGCACGACAACGTGTTCGTGACGCCGAAGTCGCCGTCGGTATTGCCTGGCATCACCCGCTTGTCGCTGATCGAGTTGGCGAAAACCCGATTGAACCTTGAAGTCGTCGAAGGTGACGTGTTCATTGACCGCCTGAGCGATTTCAAAGAAGCGGGCGCCTGTGGCACGGCTGCGGTGATCACGCCAATTGGCGGGATTGATTACAACGACAACCTCCACGTGTTCTTTAGCCAGGAAGAAGTGGGACCGATCACCCAAAAGCTCTACAACGAACTTACTGGTGTGCAATCGGGTGATATCGAAGCGCCTGAAGGCTGGATCGTTAAGGTCTGATACTGGGCAATATTGACGCATATCTGTAGGCGCTGCCGAAGGCTGCGATTGGCCAGAGAACTCGCAGCCTTTGGCAGCGCCTACAGATTTTTGCTTTGCCCTTGATGTTTTTTGAAACATCTGGAACCAAACTCGAAAAGTTATGTAATACTATAACGAATCGTGTCAGGTTCCCGTCCCATGAAAGCACCCCTCGCTCCGTCTATTGCTCGCTCCGTGCTGGCCCAATCTGCCTGGAAACGGGTGCTGTTGGCGCTGGCCATACTCGTGTTGCTGTGGTTGGCCATCGTTTGGGCGGTGGCCGTGCCATGAGTGCAGCGATCGCGTTGGACAATCTCACCGTCGCCTATGAGCGTCGCCCTGCGGTGCACCACATCAGTGGGCGCTTCGAGGCAGGCAGCCTGACGGCCATCGTCGGGCCTAACGGCGCGGGTAAATCAACCCTAATCAAAACCATTGCCGGCACCATGAAACCGGCCGCCGGAAGGGTTGACCTCGGCAAAATCGCCACTCGCACGCTGGGTTATTTACCCCAGGCGGCGGAAATCGATCGCAGTTTCCCGTTAAGCGTTTCCGACACGGTGGCCATGGGGGCCTGGCGCAGCATCGGGCCTTTTCGCGGCCTGAGCCGTGACCACAGCAAGCGCACACAAGACGCGCTGCTCGCTGTCGGTTTGGAAGGGTTCGAAACCCGCAGCGTTGGCTCGCTGTCTTCCGGGCAGTTTCAGCGCGTGTTATTTGCACGGCTGCTGCTGCAAGACGCCGCAGTGATTCTGCTGGACGAACCGTTCACTGCCATTGATGCGCGCACCACCCGTGATCTGTTGGAGTTAGTGCGAGTCTGGCACGGACAGGGCCGCACGGTGATCGCTGTTCTTCACGACCTTGAACAAGTCCGCCAGCACTTTCCACAAACCCTGTTGATGGCCCGCGAAACCATCGCGTGGGGCGCCACCGCCGACGTTCTCAGCGTCGAAAACTTGCGCAAGGCACGCAACATGGCGGAATTCTGGAGCGCCGACGCTGACGTTTGTGGCACCCATGACGATGACGTTAATGGAGATCGCGCATGATGCTCTATACAACACTCGTCGAACCCTTCGTCGAATTCGGCTTCATGCGTCGTGCGTTGGTCGCGTGTTTGGCGCTGGGCATCGGTTCCGGGCCCGTGGGTGTGTTGTTGATGTTACGGCGCATGAGCTTAGTGGGCGATGCCATGAGCCACGCCGTGTTGCCCGGGGCGGCGGTGGGCTTTTTGTTCGCCGGCCTCTCGCTACCGGCCATGGGCTTCGGCGGATTGATCGCTGGCTTGGCGGTGGCGCTATTGTCCGGGCTGGTCAGTCGCCTCACCGCCTTGCGTGAGGACGCCAGTTTCGCCAGTTTCTACCTGACGTCATTGGCGGCAGGGGTACTGATCGTCTCGCTGCACGGCTCCAACGTTGACCTGCTGCACGTGCTGTTCGGCACCATTTTGGCCATTGATTCCAGTGCGATTTACATGGTCGGCGCGATTGCCTCGTTCACGCTTATTCTTTTGGCGCTGATCTACCGACCACTGGTGCTGGAGTGTTTCGACCCCGGATTCCTGAGGGCGGTGGGTGGACGCGGCTCGCTGTACCACGTGCTGTTCCTGTTATTGGTGGTACTGAATCTGGTGGCCGGCTTCCAGGCGCTGGGCACCTTGATGGCCGTTGGGATGATGATGCTCCCCGCCACGGCGGCACGTTTTTGGGCGACGTCCTTGAGCGCATTGATGATGATTTCGACACTGGTGGCGACGCTCTCTGGCCTCATCGGATTGATCGTGTCGTATCACTTGGGCGTCGCTTCCGGCCCCGCCATCGTGCTCACTGCCAGCGCGTTCTACGGCTTCTCGTTGTTATTCGGGCGCACAGGAATTCTGCGTCGATTATTCCCCAAACCTCACTTGGCTAACTAACCGATTTTTAACGTCGCGTTCTAACTCCACAGCAGGGATTACCATGAAACAACCAATGCTATCAGGCGCCATGGCAGCCATTGTGCTGTCCGTATTTTCTAGTTTCGCTTCGGCCAAAACCCTGGAAGCGGTGGCTTCCTTCACCGTGATCGCTGACATGGTGCACACCGTCGGCGGCGATCGGGTGCATGTCACCTCGCTGATCGGCCCTAATGGCGATCCGCACGTCTACGAACCCACTCCGGCTGATGCTCAAGCGCTGAAAAAAGCCGACCTGACCTTTGTCAGTGGTTTGCACTTGGAAGGTTGGCTGGACCGCTTGATTACTGCTTCCGGGTATCGCGGCGAACCGGTGGTGTTATCCACAGGCATCAAGACCCGCAGCATGGAAGAAGACGGTAAGCGCGTCACCGACCCGCACGCGTGGAACAGCGCCGCCAACGGCGTGATTTACGTGCGCAATATCATCACTGCCCTGAAGAAAGCTGACCCCGAAGGCGCCAGTGTGTATCAGGCCAATGGCGACCGTTACATCGCGCAATTGCAAGAGCTTGACGCCTATGCGCGCGCCCAGGTACAGGCCATTCCTGCTGCCCAGCGCAAAGTCCTGACTTCACATGATGCCTTCGGGTACTTTGGTGACGCCTATGGCGTGACCTTCCTTTCGCCGCTGGGCTTCTCCACCGAAGCAGAGCCATCGGCAGCCGATGTTTCCAAGCTGATCCGCCAGATCAAGAAAGAGCACATCAGTGCGTACTTCTTCGAAAACTCCGGTGACCCACGACTGGTCAAACAAATCGCTGCCGCCAGCGGCGCTCAACCAGGCGGCGAGCTTTACGTCGAAGCCCTGTCCCCGGCAGACGGCCCAGCGGCGACTTATGCACAGATGTTCCGCTACAACGTCGACCAACTGACTGCCGCGATGCAAGGCAAAGTGCCTGCGGCTAAATAACCGTTCCGCCTCGGCACAAATTCGGTGGGAGCGAACTTGTTCGCGAAAGGGGCACTGCGGTATCACTGAAAAACCGCGCCGCTGCCTTCCCGAACAAGTTCGGTCCCACCGGATCTCAGCGCCCATAAACTATGCGGTAACCACACATCTGCTTCTGGTCGGATATTCACACCCTATTCGTTCATCTCCCCGCGAACTAAACCCTTGAATATCTTCAAATCGGCGGCCGAATAGCTCCGATTTGCCATCATCCATCCCGCAAAATCCTCCTTCAGCCATCTTGCTGACCCCCCATTCCTTTGCTACCTTATTTGAAAATGTTAACGATAACATTTTGCAAAAAAATAAAAACAAGAAGGAAATCGTCGATGGTAAAGCTACCTAAAGCTCTATGTTTATTGGCGTTAAGCATCAGCTGTGGCATCGCCACGGGCGCTTATGCCGACAGCAAGACTGGCCCGCTGAAAGTCGGCGTGTCCTTTCAAGAAATCAACAATCCCTACTTCGTCACCATGAAGGACGCATTGCAAGACGCGACCGCGACCATCGGTGCGCAGCTGATCGTCACCGACGCTCGCCATGACGTGTCGAAACAGGTCAGCGATATCGAAGACATGCTGCAAAAAGGCATCGATATCCTGCTGATCAACCCAACTGACTCTGTCGGCGTGCAGTCCGCAGTGGAAGCTGCTCACAAAGCCGGTGTTGTGGTCGTTGCTGTTGACGCCCAAGCGCAGGGTCCGCTGGATTCGTTTGTCGGTTCGAAAAACGTCGATGCCGGCTACCAGGCCTGTGAATACTTGGCTCAGCACATTGGTAACGCCGGTGATGTCGGGATTCTCGACGGGATTGCCGTGGTGCCCATTCTTGACCGCGTGAAGGGTTGTAAGGAAGCGTTGGCTAAGCATCCGAACATCAAAATCGTCAGCATTCAGAATGGCAAGCAGGAGCGTGATCAGGCGCTGACCGTGACTGAAAACATGCTCCAGGCGCAACCGGGCCTCAAAGGCTTGTTCAGCGTCAATGACAACGGCTCACTCGGTGCGCTTTCGGCCATCGAAGCGAGCGGGCTCGATGTCAAATTGGTCAGTGTTGACGGTGCGCCAGAAGCGATCAAAGCCATCCTCAAACCGGGGAGTAAATTCATCGCGACCTCCGCGCAATTTCCGCGTGACCAGGTGCGTCTGGCGTTAGGCCTGGCGTTGGCGAAGAAGTGGGGCGCGCAAGTGCCAACAACCATCCCGGTGGACATCGCGCTGATTGATCAAAGCAAAGCAAAAGACTTCAGCTGGTAAGCGATGCCTTCTCCGTGGCGGTTCACGGAGCAGGCTCAAACGACCTTGAAGGATTGGCGCGGAGCACCTGAGCATGAGCAGTCTTCTGAAGCTTGAAAACATCTGTAAAAGTTACCCCGGCGTGCAGGCGCTCAGCGCGATCAACCTGCAAGTCGAGCGTGGCGAAATCCACGCGCTGCTCGGCGAAAACGGTGCCGGTAAATCGACCTTGATGAAGATTCTGGTCGGCGTCGAGCACCAGGACGAAGGCAGCATTCTGATCGATGGCGAAGTCCAGCAATTCGCGACGTATAACGACGCGATCGCCGCCGGTATTGGCATCGTCTTTCAAGAGTTCAGCCTGATTCCGTACCTGAATGCCGTGGAGAATATTTTCCTTGGCCATGAATGGGTCAATCGATTCGGCCTGCTGCGCAAGAGCGACATGCACGCCAAGGCGCTAGAGTTGTTTGCGCGTCTTGGGGTCACCATCAACCTGCAATGTCCGGTCAAAGCCCTGAGTGTGGCCGAACAGCAGTTCGTCGAAATCGCCAAAGCACTGAATCTTGATGCGCGTTTATTAGTCCTCGATGAACCCACCGCGACCCTGACGCCGAGTGAGGCCGAACTGCTGTTCGACATCATGCGCGAACTCAAACGCCAAGGCGTGGCGGTGATCTTCATCTCTCACCACTTGGAAGAGATTTTCCAGGTCTGTGACCGAATCAGTGTGCTGCGCGACGGCAAGAATGTTGGCGTGACCGAAGTCGCTGACAGCGATATTGATCACTTGGTCGAGATGATGGTGGGTCGCCGTCTGCTCAACAGTTTTCCGCCCAAATCGCAGATCGCACGCGGTCCGGTGCTGTTGCAAGTGGACGACATTCAATTGACCCGCAACGGTCCGCACAACCGATTCGATCTGCACCAAGGCGAGATTTTGGGTTTCGCCGGATTGGTGGGTTCAGGCCGCACGGAATTGGCCTTGGGCGTGATGGGCGCGATCCCGGTGGTGGCTAAAACCGTGTTGCTGCGCGGGCAAGCGGTGGCATTGCGCGATCCGGCCGAGGCCTTGGCACTGGGCATCGGCTTGCTCCCGGAAAGCCGAAAAAGCGAAGGGCTGATCGTCGATTTCAGCATTCGCGAAAACATATCCCTGAACAACCTGAAAAAGTATGAGAACCGTGGCGGCCTGCTGGACACGGGGAAAGAAACCGACACCACCCAAGGGCTCATGAGTCAGTTGGCGATCAAGGCGCCCAGCTGTGAAAGCCGGGTGTTCAACCTCAGCGGCGGCAATCAACAGAAGGTCGTGATTGCCCGTTGGATTAACCATCACTGCGACATTCTGGTGTTTGACGAACCCACCCGTGGAATTGATGTGGGCGCCAAGGCCGAGATCTACGCATTGATGCGCAAGCTCACCGAGAAAGGGTTCGCGATCATTATGATTTCCTCGGAACTGCCCGAAATCATTGGCATGTGTGACCGCGTCGCGGTGTTTCACAAAGGGGCGATCGTCAGCGTACTGGAAGCGTTTGACGTCAATCCGCAAGAGGTCATGCGCCATGCAACGGGGAACACTCAACGTGAATACGTCCATTAACACCCTCGGCGGCGCGGGGCTGCGCCTCAACGTGGCGAAGCTCATGCGCTCACCGGCCTTCTTGCCGTTTGTGGGCTTGGTGATTGTCACCCTCGTGATGGTCTTCGCCAGCGACAAATTCCTCACTTCATCCAACCTGGCGAACATCGGGCGTCAGGTGTCAATCAACGCGATCATTGCCGTGGGCATGACCTGTGTGATTCTCACCGGCGGCATCGACCTGTCGGTGGGGCCGGTCATGGCGTTGTCCGGCACCCTCACCGCAGGCTTGATGGTCGCCGGGGTGCCACCCGCTCTGGCGATTGGCGCGGGGATGCTGGTTGGCATCGCCTTTGGTGTGGGGAACGGTCTGTTCGTTGCCTATCTGCACATGCCGCCGATCATCGTCACTTTGGCGACCATGGGCATCGCCCGTGGGTTTGGCCTGATGTACACCGACGGCTATCCGATTTCCGGGCTGCCAGACTGGTTTGGCTTCTTCGGCCGCGAAAGCCTGCTGGGGATTCAGGTGCCCATTCTAATCATGTTGCTAACCTATTTAGTGGCGTACGTGCTGCTGCAGCACACGCGGATAGGACGCTATATCTACGCGATTGGCGGCAACGAAGAAGCGGTGCGTTTATCCGGCGTACGCGCTGCTCGATTCAAATTGTTGGTGTACGGCATCAGTGGCCTGACTGCGGCCGTGGCGGGGCTGGTATTGACCTCGCGATTGATGAGCGGCCAACCCAATGCCGGGGTGTCTTTCGAACTCGACGCGATTGCTGCCGTAGTGCTTGGCGGCGCGTCGATTGCCGGCGGGCGCGGGGTCATTCTCGGCACGCTGGTGGGCGCTTTGCTGCTGGGCGTCCTCAACAACGGCCTGAACATGCTGGGTGTTTCGCCCTACGTCCAAAGCGTGATCAAGGGCGGGATTATTTTGTTGGCGATCTACATCAGCCGCCAGCGGCATAAGTAAACATTGGGTTTTTAAATAGAACACGCCGATAAAGGTAGAACCTCATGAACGATAAAACTGAACACGCCATGCAAGCTGTCGTCTGCCACGGCCCGAAAGACTATCGCCTAGAGCAGATCAGCAAACCGCAAGCGCGGGTCAATGAATTGGTAATTCGCATCGCCGCCTGCGGTATTTGTGCCAGTGACTGCAAGTGCCACTCCGGCGCAGCGATGTTTTGGGGCGGTGAAAGCCCATGGGTCAAGGCACCCGTAGTGCCGGGCCACGAGTTTTTTGGCTATGTGGTAGAAGCGGGCGAGGGCGCTGAAGAGCACTTCGGCGTGCAAGTGGGCGACAAAATTATCGCGGAACAAATCGTGCCCTGCGAAAAGTGCCGCTTCTGCAAATCCGGCAAGTACTGGATGTGTGAAGTGCACAACATCTTCGGCTTCCAGCGTGAGGTGGCCGAAGGCGGCATGGCGCAATACATGCGCATTCCGAAGACCGCCATCGTGCACAAGATTCCTGAGTCGGTAAGCCTGGAAGACTCCGCCCTGATCGAGCCGATGTCCTGCGCGATTCACACGGTCAACCGCGGCGACGTCCAACTCGACGATGTATTGGTGATCGCCGGCGCCGGCCCCCTCGGCCTGTGTATGGTGCAGATCGCTGCACTGAAAACCCCGAAAAAACTGGTGGTCATCGACATGGTCGATGAGCGCCTGGAACTGGCACTCAAACTCGGTGCCGACGTGGTCATTAACCCATCACGGGACAACGCCAAGGCGATCATCAACGGCCTCACCGACAACTACGGTTGTGACGTGTACATCGAAACCACAGGCGTGCCAGCGGGCGTAACCCAAGGTCTGGAGCTGATTCGCAAACTCGGACGTTTCGTAGAGTTCAGCGTGTTCGGTGCTGAGACCAGCGTGGACTGGTCGATCATTGGCGACCGCAAGGAATTGGACGTCCGCGGCGCGCACTTGGGGCCGTACTGCTACCCGATTGCCATCGACTTGTTCGAGCGTGGTTTGATCACTTCCAAAGGCATCGTCACCCACGATTTTGGCCTTGATGACTACGCCGAAGCCTTTGCCCTGGCCGACTCGGTGAAGTCGATCAAAGTGTTGTTGAAACCCGTAATCTAAGGCGCAAACGCCATGATGAACTATGTAATCGGGGTGGACATCGGTACCCAAAGCACCAAGGCGTTGCTGGTCGACAGCACGGGCAAGATCATCGCCCAGCACAGCCAGGGTTACCGGGTCGATACGCCTAAATTGCGCTGGGCCGAACAATGGCCGCAGGTCTGGCTGGACGCGGTTGAAAGCTGCGTTGCGCGGTGCGTGGGAATGGCCGGGGTGCCGAAAGAGCAAATCAAGGCGCTGTGCATCAGCAGCCTTTATGGCGGCTCCGGGATCGCAGTTGACGCGGATATCCAGCCATTGCACCCGTGCCTGATCTGGATGGACCGCCGTGCTGAAGAGCAGGTTGAATGGGTTCGCCAACACGTCGATCTGGAGCGGTTGTATGAAATCACCGGCAACTCAGTCGACAGCTATTACGGCTTCACCAAGATTCTTTGGCTCAAACAACAACAGCCAGAAGTGTGGGCCAACACCCGTTACCTGCTGCCGCCTAACAGCTACATCAACTATTGCCTGACCGGCGAGATTGCGGTGGATCACAGTTCGGCGGGCAACATCGGCGGGGTCTATGACGTCGCCGAACGTCGATGGTCCGAGGAAATGCTCACCGCCTTGGGTATTCCACAATCACTGATGCCCGAGCGCTTGCTGTATTCCGGCGAGGCAGTGGGCGGGTTGCTTGACGACTGGGCGCAGCGCTTGGGTTTGCAAGCAGGAATGCCGATTTTGGCCGGCGGCGTCGATGCGGCCATGGCGACCTTTGCC
>NZ_JAMFRV010000753.1 GCF_026224925.1 Pseudomonas sp.
ACCCGCACCTGCGGTTTCGGCGCGGAACTGGTGGCGCTGGTGCAAGAACACTGCTTCCCGTACCTGGAAGCGCCCATCGAGCGCGTTACCGGCTGGGATACCCCGTATCCGCATGCACAAGAGTGGGCGTATTTCCCAGGTCCATCCCGAGTGGGTGCGGCGTTGAAACGGGTTATGGAGGTCTGAATGGGCACGCACGTTATTAAAATGCCGGACATTGGCGAAGGCATCGCACAAGTAGAATTGGTCGAATGGTTCGTCAAGGTCGGTGACAGGGTGGTTGAAGACCAGGTGGTGGCCGACGTGATGACCGACAAGGCCACGGTGGATATTCCGTCTCCGGTGTCTGGCATTGTTGTAGCCCTGGGAGGACAGCCCGGTGAAGTCATGGCCGTGGGCAGTGAGCTGATTCGGATCGAAGTAGAGGGCGAGGGCAATCACAAGGAGTCGGCCGTTGTCGCTAAGCCTGAATCTGAGCCTGGGGCGGCTACCGCACCCGTGGTTCAGGCGAAAGTTACGCAAGTAGCCAAACCGGTATCTACTGAAGTTAAATCCGCGCCGCAAGCCCACAGCCCTCGTGAAGCTGACGAACGCCCGCTGGCATCACCCGCCGTGCGCAAACGCGCACTGGATTTGGGTATTACGTTGCGCTTGGTGCAAGGCCGCGGCCCAGCGGGGAACATCCGCCACGAAGACCTTGATGCCTACATTGAACAGAGTCAGCAATCTATTGCAGCTCCTGCCGCCGCGTATGTCCAGCGCACTGACGAACAGCAAATCCCTGTTATCGGATTACGCCGCAAAATCGCCCAGCGCATGCAAGACGCTACTCGGCGCGCCGCGCACTTTAGCTATGTGGAAGAAGTCGACGTCACCGCGCTGGAGGAGCTTCGCGTACACCTCAATCATAAATGGGGCGCCAGTCGCGGCAAACTGACGCTTTTACCATTCCTGGTTCGGGCGATGGTCGTTGCGTTACGCGACTTCCCGCAGATCAACGCGCGCTACGACGACGAGGCGCAAATCATCACCCGCCACGGCGCAGTGCATGTGGGCGTCGCCACGCAAAGCGACAATGGCTTGATGGTGCCGGTGGTGCGTCACGCTGAAACCCGCAGCCTATGGGCCAACGCCGAAGAAATCTCGCGACTGGCGACTGCCGCTCGCACCGGTAAAGCCAGCCGCGATGAAATGTCCGGTTCCACCATCACCCTGACCAGCCTCGGCGCATTGGGCGGCATCGTCAGCACCCCGGTGTTGAACCTGCCGGAAGTGGCCATCGTCGGCGTCAATCGCATTGTCGAACGGCCGATGGTGATTAACGGCCAGATCGTGATTCGGAAAATGATGAACCTCTCCAGCTCGTTCGACCACAGGGTGGTTGATGGCATGGACGCGGCGCAATTCATCCAAGCTATTCGCGGCTTGCTCGAACAACCCGCCACGCTGTTTTTGGAGTGAGCATGCCACAGACTTTGAACACCACGTTGCTGATCATCGGTGGCGGCCCTGGCGGTTATGTTGCCGCGATTCGCGCGGGTCAATTGGGTATTCCGACAATTCTGGTGGAAGGTCAGGCCTTGGGCGGCACCTGCCTCAACGTAGGCTGTATTCCGTCCAAGGCGTTGATTCACGTCGCTGAGCAATTTCACCAAACCAACGCCTTCAGCAAGCAGTCTGCGTTGGGCATCAGCGTGCCGTCCGTGACGTTGGACATTGCCCAGAGCGTGAATTGGAAGAACGGCATCGTTGATCGCCTGACGACTGGCGTTGCGGCACTGTTGAAGAAAAACAAAGTACAAGTGATCCACGGCTGGGCGCGGGTTATTGACGGTAAAACCGTCGAGGTTGAAGTTGGCACCGATGTACAGCGAATTCAGTGTGAGCACCTGCTGCTGGCCACCGGTTCTACTTCAGTAAACCTGCCGATGCTACCCCTTGGCGGGCCGATTATTTCGTCCACCGAAGCGCTGACGCCGCAAGCGATTCCCAAGCGGTTGATCGTGGTGGGCGCTGGATACATCGGTCTTGAACTGGGCATTGCTTATCGCAAATTGGGTGCCGAAGTCAGCGTGGTTGAGGCCCGTGATCGAATCTTGCCAGCTTACGATCAAGAGCTGACGCAGCCGATTGCCGACACCTTGAAACACCTCGGCGTGAAGCTGTACCTGCAACACAGTGTTGAAGGCTTTGATGCGGACACTCAGATGCTGCAAGTGCGCGACTCCGAGGGCCAGACGTTAGGGCTAAATGCGGATCAAGTGCTGGTGGCGGTGGGGCGCAAACCCAACAGCCAGGGCTGGAACCTTGAAGCGTTGTCGCTGGACATGAATGGTGCAGCGGTGAAAATCGACCAGCGCTGCCAGACCAGCATGCGCAATGTGTGGGCCATCGGCGATCTGGCCGGCGAGCCGATGCTTGCCCACCGGGCCATGGCCCAAGGTGAAATGGTCGCGGAATTGATCGCAGGCAAAGCGCGGGAATTCAATCCGGTGGCGATTGCGGCAGTGTGCTTTACCGACCCGGAGTTGGTGGTGGTCGGCAAAACCCCCGAAGAGGCTCAAGCCTCGGGACTGGATTGTCTGGTCGCTAATTTTCCGTTCGCGGCCAATGGCCGGGCGATGACACTGGAGTCCAAAAGCGGCTTTGTGCGGGTCGTGGCACGGCGCGACAATCACTTGATTGTGGGTTGGCAGGCAGTGGGTGTTGGTGTCTCGGAGTTATCCACAGCGTTCGCCCAATCCCTGGAAATGGGCGCACGTCTGGAAGACATCGCCGGCACCATCCACGCCCACCCGACCTTGGGTGAAGCCGTGCACGAAGCAGCACTGCGCGCGCTGGGGCATGCGTTGCACCTGTGAAATAGCGCAAAAGCATGTAGGAGTAGTGGTGTATCAGACACACCGTGTTGTTTGCTTCCCGAACAAGTTCGG
>NZ_JAMFRV010000754.1 GCF_026224925.1 Pseudomonas sp.
ATGGGTCCGGCGTGCCAGATTCCCAAGCAAGGCGTCGATCTCACTGGTGGAGTCCGAGGTGCGCTTGGCCAGCGCCCGCACCTCATCGGCCACGACAGCAAACCCGCGACCTTGATCACCGGCGCGCGCGGCTTCGATGGCGGCATTCAGGGCCAGCAGGTTGGTCTGTTCGGCAATCGAACGGATGGTCCCGAGTATCGACTGGATGTCATTACTGTCCTGCTCCAGTTGCTGCATCGATTCGGCAGTGTGGCTAATCTCCTGGCTCAAGCGGTCGACGTTACTCACCGCCGCATCAATTTGCTGCTGCCCGGTGTGGGCCTGGCGTTGACCGTTGTCGGCAGAGTCGGCGGCCTGGCTGCAGGAGCGCGCAACTTCATTGGAGGTGGCGACCATTTCATGAAACGCGGTTGACACCATATCCACCGCCTCACGCTGGCGCGAGGCGACTTCGGCCATTTCCACCGAGACCTCGGTAGCACTGCCGGAGCTGCTGTGAATCTGTCCGGCCGCCTGACCAATACGCTGGATCAGCGTGCGAATCGCTTCAAGAAACTGGTTGAACCAGCCCGCCAATTGCGCGGTTTCATCCTGCCCGCGCACGGCCAGACGTGCGGTCAAGTCGCCCTCGCCCTGGGCGATGCCTTCCAAACCGCTGGCCACACCGCGAATCGGTTTGACGATCAACCCGGCAAACCAGGCCCCGGCCATGGCAAAAAGTCCGGCACAGATCAGCGCAACCACCGCGATGATCCAGGTCAGCCGGGTGGCACCGGCCATCACTTCACTTTCCCGGACCACGCCGACAAAGCGCCAGCCCAAAGCCTTAGAGGGCCAGACTAAAGCCATGTAG
This sequence comes from Pseudomonas sp., assembly GCF_026224925.1. Taxonomy (GTDB): domain Bacteria; phylum Pseudomonadota; class Gammaproteobacteria; order Pseudomonadales; family Pseudomonadaceae; genus Aquipseudomonas. The sequence continues at coordinate 854 of NZ_JAMFRV010000754.1, forward strand.
CGCTCGCCCGCCAGCTCGACTTCGACCAGGCCTTTGCCCGCCTCGGCGAGCTGACGGTAACCGTCGCCCAGCTCACTGAGCTTTTTGAAGTTGTGGGTCGGGTCCTTCGGGTCGACCAGGACCGTGTTGTTACCTTCCATCAACATTAAGTAACCGCTGGCGCCGAGCCTGATCTGCTTGACCAGATCGGTCAGCTGTTTGAGGGACACGTCGATGTTTACCACTCCGCCATTGGTGCCCAGGCGATTGCTGAAACTTTGAACGGTGCTGACCAGTACCACGTCATCTGCCGCCCAGTAATAGGCGTCGGTGCGCAAGACCTTGCCCGGCTGGGCCATCGCAGCCTTGTACCAGGGCCGCGTGCGCGGGTCGTAACTGGCGAGTTTTGGATCACCCGGCCAGAACACATAACCACCCTCTTCAGTGCCTAGCGAAAGATAGGCATAGGACGAATGACTCTTGGCCAGGCCTGCGAACAGCTGGAACAGTTGTTGGTCGTGCTCGCCCATAGGAACTTGAGCCGCATCACTGGCCAGATACCGCTTGAGGCTGGCATCGATGCCCTGCAGTTGCGGGTGTTCAGCCAAGTAAGCGACGTTCTGGCTGATGCCTTCAAAAAACAACTGCATGGCGTTTTCGACCTGCCGAATTTCCCGACCACTACTGTCGATAAACGTTTCCCGGGCCTCGTGGCGCACGTTGAGTATGATCAGCACAGCTACCAGAATGACCGGGAGGCTGGCAATCAGCGCAAATGCCAGGATCAATTTTTGTTTTATGTTCATCTAGCTCGCCTTCCTTGTGAGGTGAGTACGCTACCGTCAGAGAGAAATATTTTTTTCAGATATTCCATATTATGGTATACCAATATACAATCTGCCGAATAGCCGTTCTTGGCGACGTGCTTCAACTGGCTAGAACACCCGGGAGCGCCCAGGGCTCACTCCAGGCAACAGGCCGCAGTCGACAGGCCGACAACAAAAGATCCGAGGTAAACGTCATGAAATTTTCCCTGTTCGTGCACATGGAACGTTGGGACGAAAGCGTCAGCCACCGTCAGCTATTCGAAGACTTGACTGAACTGACCCTGATGGCCGAAGCCGGTGGCTTCAGCACTGTCTGGATCGGTGAGCACCACGCCATGGAATACACCATCTCGCCTAGCCCGATGCCGCTGTTGGCGTACTTGGCTGCCAGGACCACCACCATTCACCTCGGCGCCGGCACCATCATCGCGCCGTTCTGGCACCCGTTGCGGGTCGCTGGCGAATGCGCGCTGCTAGATGTGATCAGTAACGGTCGTATGGAAGTCGGCCTGGCGCGCGGCGCCTATCAGGTGGAATTCGACCGCATGGCCGGCGGCATGCCTGCGTCGTCCGGCGGCCAGGCACTGCGGGAAATGGTTCCAGTGGTGCGCGCCCTGTGGAAAGGCGATTACGCCCACGATGGCGATATCTGGAAGTTCCCGACGTCCACCAGCGTACCGAAGCCGATCCAGAAGCCAAATCCGCCAATGTGGATCGCCGCTCGCGACCCGGACTCGCACAACTTTGCGGTGGCCAACGGCTGCAACGTAATGGTCACGCCGCTGATGAAGGGTGATGAAGAAGTCCTGGATCTGAAGAACAAGTTCCAGGCCGCTCTCGATAACAACCCGGATGTGCCGCGTCCGCAACTGATGGTGCTGCGTCACACCCACGTGCACGCGGTCGATGATCCTGAAGGCTGGAAAGTCGGGGCCAAGGCAATCTCGCGCTTCTACCGTACGTTCGACGCCTGGTTCGGCAACAAAGAAGTGCCGGTCAACGGTTTCCTCGCGCCGAGCCCGGAAGAAAAATTCGCCGCTCGCCCGGAGTTCGAACTGGAGAGCATCCACAAGAGCGCGATGATCGGCACCGCGCAAGAAATCATCCCGCGCATCAAGTACTACCAGGAACTGGGCGTCGATGAGTTCAGCTTCTGGTGCGATAACAGCCTGCCCCACGCGGAGAAGAAAAAATCCCTGGAGCTGTTTATCAAACAAGTGGTGCCAGCGTTTCGCTGAGCCCGCTGACCTGCCCCTCGGACGCGAAGCCCTGGGGTTGACTGAAGCGTAGGGTCGATTCCCATGATCAATGGCCGCCTCCAATCACTCGCCCTTCCCTTCAGCGCCGAGCAGGCTTACCTGCGCGGCGAATGGACCGCTTCGCATATCCACCTCAAGCGCCTGCGCGCCTGCGTTTCAGCCAAGCAGAATGGCTTCTGGCAGCCCGTTCACTGAGCCCACCCGAACAGAAACCCACGCACTCCAGGTCGCGCCATCGCGCGACGTGGGCGGTGCATTGTGCTTCGGCTCATGATCAGGTTTGCTCAATGAATAATAAAAACGCTCTGTTGATCATCGACATGCAACAGGAGGACGGTTTCGTCCTGGAAAACTTCGACACGGTGGTGAGCAACACTGCCGCCTTGCTCGATTGCGCCCGCCGTCAACGGGTCCCTGTCATCTATACCCGCCATATCAATCAGGCCGACGGCAGTGACATGCCGCGCGGCGAACCGCGAGCGGCCGACGGCGGTCCGAGTGGTTATCGCGCCGGTACCCGGCAAGTGGAGATCATCGAACAACTGGCGCCGCAGGCTGATGAACAGGTGCTGGACAAGGGCCGCTACAGCGCCTTTCACCGCACCGACCTGGACGCCCGACTCAAGGCGCTAAGCGTCGACACGCTGATCATCAGTGGCGTGTTGACCGATGTTTGCGTACTCAGCAGCGTGTTCGATGCCTTCGCCCTGGGTTATCACATTCGCCTGGTCAGCGACGCCTGCACCACGACCACTTCAGCGGGACACCACTCGGCGCTGTTGATCATGGCCAACTGGATCTACGCGCTGGAAGTCCTGACCAGTGCGCAATGCCTGCGGGCACTGGAAAAACTCGATTATCTGAGCCTGATCCCCGAGCGTCCAGACCAGTTCGCCCATCAGCCTCATGAGTTCGAAAGCACCATCGCCTGTTTGCAATCCCACCTCGCCCGGACTCAGGAGTGACCGCCATGCAAGTCGAAAAAAGAAGCATCGATTTCATCCCTGAATCCGAACGCCATGGCCATCCCGGTTCGCTGTTCTTCATCTGGTTCGGCGCCAATATGAACATCACCACCATCGCTTCCGGCGTGTTGCCGGTGGTCATGGGGCTCAACCTGTTCTGGAGCGCGCTGTCGATCATTGTTGGTTCACTACTGGGGGCGATTTTCATGGCCTCCCATTCCGCCCAAGGACCGAAACTGGGCATCCCGCAAATGATCCAGAGCCGGGCGCAATTCGGCGTGTTGGGGGCGGTGTTGCCGCTGCTGTTCGTGATGCTGATTTACTTGGGATTCTTCGTCAGCAACACCTTGCTTGCCGCCCAGGCGATGGAGTCTGTCAGCCCATTATCGGCGACCGGAAACACTTACCTGATCGGGG
>NZ_JAMFRV010000755.1 GCF_026224925.1 Pseudomonas sp.
CCAGCCAATCGGAGTGCCATCATCCTGAATCACGCGTAAGCCCATCACCTGCTTGCCGGGGCTGCGTCCTTGATTCAACACCTCGAATAGCACCATGTACCACCAGTTTGCGAGAAACAGTACGAGCATACTCAAGCCCGTACCAAAGGTACTTAATGTGCGGAACAAAAAGTACAGCCCTACGATGACTAGCCCACGAATGATCAGGTCGATGCCGAACGCCAGCGAACGCGGAACCAAACCTGCGGGCCGTAGCAGCAGATCTATCCCTTCCGGGGTTTCGATTCGCGCGCGGGTATCCAGTGGCGCATGTGGCGCTGCAATCCTTGGCGAGGCGGGCGGGAGAGGCATTTTCGGGGGGTGTTTGCCTGATGAAAGACCCCGATGCTAGCCAGCGCGGGCCGGTGAAGCAACCCGACTGTTTGACCCACTTGAAACCAAGCCGGGAATAGAGGGTTCTTCAGCTAAAAGTTGTGTGTCTGAATTAGACGATTAACCCTTTGCACGTCACACGCCCTACACTTCGTCGGTCTTCTGTTTAGGAATAGCCCGTGACCTCCAGCATCTTCTGGTACGACTATGAAACCACCGGTATCAATCCGCGCAATGATCGCGCGCTTCAGGTTGCCGGTATCCGCACCGACGCAGAGCTCAATGAGATCGCTGCGCCCATCAATATCTATTGCCAGCCCAGCGAGGACATTCTGCCTCACCCTGCGGCCTGCGTAATTACCGGTATCACCCCGGATCGTCTGGCCGAACAAGGTTTGAGTGAAGCTGATTTCATGACCCGGGTGCACGCCGAGTTGTCGGCTCCTGGCACGTGTGGCGCCGGCTATAACACCTTACGTTTTGACGATGAAGTGACCCGCTACAGCCTTTACCGGAACTTTTTCGATCCCTATGCCAGAGAGTGGCAGGGCGGCAATAGTCGTTGGGATCTGATCGATGTGGTGAGAACCGCCTACGCGTTGCGCCCTGAAGGCATCGTTTGGCCTGAAGAAGACGGGCGAGTTACGTTGAAACTGGAGCGACTGACTGCTTCCAATGGCATCGACCATGGTCAGGCCCACGATGCATTGTCCGATGTGCGCGCCACTATCGCACTGGCTCGCTTGGTCCGTGAGAAGCAGCCGAAACTGTATGACTACCTGTTTCAACTGCGCAGCAAACAACGGGTACAGGATCAAATCCGTTTGATGCAACCATTGGTGCATATCTCTGGACGCTTTTCTGCGGCCCGTCATTATTTGGGTGTGGTATTACCGTTGGCGTGGCACCCGCAAAATCGCAACGCGCTTATTGTGTGCGATTTGCATCAGGATCCTTCGCCGCTGCTTGAGCATGATGCCGATACATTGCGCGCACGGTTATATACCCGCCGTGATGACCTGCTCGAAGGTGAATTACCGGTACCGCTTAAATTGCTGCATATAAATCGCTGTCCGGTCGTGGCACCGCTCAGCGTGCTGCGGCCCGAAGACCAAGTGCGTTTGCAACTGGATATGGCGAACTATCACCAGCGCGTGCAGCGCTTAGCCGAGGGCCGGGAACTTTGGCAGGATAAATTGAAAGCTGTTTATGGCCGTGAAGACTTCACGCCAAGTGAAGATCCTGAGCAGCAATTATATGACGGTTTTCTGGGTGATCGAGATCGTCGTTTGTGTGACCAAGTTCGTACTGTCGAGCCGGAACATCTAGCCCGAGATGAATGGCCTTTCGACGATGCTCGGCTCCCCGAGTTGTTATTCAGATACCGGGCACGGAACTTTGCCGATACCTTGAGCGTCGAGGAGCAAGATCGCTGGGAAGCATTTTGTAGGAAGCGTTTGTCAGACGCCGGGAGTGGGGCGCCGAATACTTTACAAAGTTTTACTGAGGCGTTGGCCGTCTCTTCCCTTAGTGCTTCGCCAGAGCAGCTTGCGGTGTTGGATCAGTGGCGGGCTTATGCGCAGCAACTAAAGGAGCGGTTCAAGCTTTGAGGCCTTAGCAGGCCCGGTGTGAGACACTTGGTAACGAAATTCAGGCAATAAAAAACGCCAGCAAGCTGGCGTTTTTTTTGACGTCATTGCTGACGACGTTATTGCTTAGCCTAAAGTTGTAGACCAGCTTTCAACGACGTCGCCGCCCCACTTGGCTTTCCACTCTTTCAGCGTTTTGTGGTTGCCGCCTTTTGTTTCAATGATTTCGCCGTTGTGCGGGTTTTTGTACTGCTTAACCTTACGTGCGCGCTTGGTGCCAGTAGGCTTAACAGCGCCGCCGCGTGGGAGCTTGCCGCTTTTAGCTTCTGGGTCCAGCAGCGCAATGATATCGCGAAGCGATTTTTGATATTCGCCCATCAAGGTACGCAGTTTGCCTTCGAATTCCAGTTCAGTTTGCAGTTTGTCGTCTTGGGACAGATTCTTCAAACGGGCTTGCAATTCTTTGATGGCTTCTTCGGTGGCGCGGTATTCGTTGATCAAGGACATGAGGATTACCTGATGTTGTGGCGTGACAGGGAGACAGTGACGCAATAATAGTCAGACACTTTGATCAAGTAAACATTAAATAAAAGTTTTAATGCATTTATTTAAAATTCAGGGCTAGCGCTACTGCTTTCGTAACACTAGATAACTCTCTTCAGCCCCTAATGAGCAAGCGTCTAATGCCATTTCTATCCAGGCAGTTCAATCGCCATGGGGTCGCTCAATCGGGTACGGTCAGCGATCTGTGCTGGCTACGTCGAATCAGTTCTACGATCGGCATCAATCAAATCAAGAGGAGTACTGCAGTTTTGCCGCGTAATCGCTAGAATGGCGGCCTTTGCGAAGTTCTGGAGTTTCCCCCACATGCGCACTTTTCGCCTGGTGATTGCTTGCCCGGACCGTGTAGGCATCGTTGCTAAAGTCAGTAACTTTCTGGCGAGCTATAACGGCTGGATAACCGAAGCGAGCCATCATTCGGACAATCTCAGTGGCTGGTTTTTTATGCGTCACGAAATTCGGGCCGATACATTACCCCTTGAACTTGACGCGTTCCGCGAGGCTTTTGCGCCGATTGCCGAAGAGTTCTCCATGGACTGGCGCATTACCGATTCGGCGCAGAAGAAGCGCGTGGTGTTGATGGCCAGCCGCGAATCTCACTGTCTTGCGGATTTGTTACACCGCTGGCACACAGATGAGTTGGATTGCGAGATTGCCTGTGTCATCTCCAACCACGAAGACCTGCGCAGCATGGTCGAGTGGCATAAAATCCCTTACTACCACGTGCCGGTAAACGCTGCCGATAAGGAGCCGGCATTTGCCGAGGTCTCCCGTTTGGTCAAGCATCACCAAGCCGATGTCGTGGTGCTGGCGCGTTACATGCAAATTCTGCCGCCGGAGCTGTGCCGGGATTTCGCGCATAAAGTGATCAACATCCACCACAGCTTTCTTCCGTCGTTTGTGGGCGCCAAACCGTATCATCAAGCCTCACTGCGCGGCGTGAAACTGATCGGCGCCACCTGCCATTACGTCACCGAAGAGCTGGATGCCGGCCCTATTATCGAGC
>NZ_JAMFRV010000756.1 GCF_026224925.1 Pseudomonas sp.
CTGAGGGCTTCACACAATTCGGTCATCCGGGTTTTCACCGGTTGGCCATTCCAGAAACCGGTGCGGTACTTGATGTCGACGCCGTAGGCGCTGGTGTCTTGGGAGATCACCAGCAGCTCTTTGACGCCGGATTTGACCAGACGCTGGGCTTCGTCGAGCACATCGCCAACCGGGCGGCTGACCAGCTTGCCACGCATGGACGGGATGATGCAGAAGCTACAGCTGTGGTTGCAGCCTTCGGAGATCTTCAGGTACGCGTAGTGGCGGGGCGTCAGTTTGATGCCTTGCGGCGGCACCAGGTCAATCAGCGGGTTGTGATTGAGGTTAGGCGGCGCGGCGTCGTGAACAGCCATCACCACTTGTTCATATTGCTGCGGACCGGTGACCGACAGCACGCTTGGGTGCACCAGACGAATCGCACTTTCTTCCACGCCCATGCAGCCGGTCACAATGACCTTGCCGTTTTCAGCGAGGGCTTCACCGATCACTTCCAGCGACTCAGCCTTGGCGGTGTCGATAAAACCGCAGGTGTTGACCACCACGACGTCGGCGTCCTGGTAGGTGGCAACGATTTCGTAGCCTTCCATGCGCAGTTGGGTAAGGATGCGCTCTGAGTCAACGAGTGCCTTAGGGCAACCTAGTGAAACGAAGCCAACCTTTGGGGCGGACGGCGTGGTGACGGTGGACATGGCGAACCTCGGTATTTGGCTGACACCGGGCAAATGGCCGGGGTGTCGACGGGGCGCTCAGTGCGCCTCTGATCAAAAAGTGCGCAATTCTAGCGGCGGCACCGTAGATTGACCAGCTTTATGCAGAGAATTACGACGAGTGCTGCGCTATGCTTCGCGGCGTTACGCCTAATCATTACGACGGCGTTAATCAGTATCTGTAAAAACGGCGCTCGCTCAGGCACAACAGTGTGCTTTTGCAGCCCTAGGTCTCGGTGGTAGGAGTGGTTAATGGGTCAGGCAATTAGTCAGGTAGACGCAGGGCATCATCCGGCGAAGCCTTTGAGTCTGCTGATCGCAGCCGTCGGAGTGGTTTACGGCGATATTGGTACGAGCCCGCTATATACGCTTCAGCAGGTATTCTCTGGGGGGTATGGGGTTCAGGTTGATCATGTCGGCGTGCTTGGCATTTTGGCGCTGATCTTCTGGTCGTTGATTTGGGTGGTTTCGCTTAAGTACGTGCTGTTTATTTTGCGCGCAGATAACCAGGGTGAAGGCGGGATCATGGCGCTGACTGCGCTGGCGCGTCGAGCATCGTCTTCGTACCCAAGGCTGCGCAGTACTTTGGTGGTCTTTGGTTTGTTCGGTGCTGCGCTTTTCTACGGCGACAGCATGATCACTCCGGCCATCTCGGTATTGTCTGCGGTGGAAGGCTTGGAACTCGCGTTCAAAGGCGTCGAGCATTGGGTTGTGCCGCTGTCGCTGGTTGTATTAGTGGGACTGTTTTTGATTCAACGCCATGGTACGGCGCGGATCGGAATTCTCTTCGGCCCGGTAATGGTCCTCTGGTTTCTGGTCCTGGCAGCGCTGGGTGTTTATGGAATCATGCAGAACCCCGAAGTGCTTAAAGCACTCAACCCAATATGGGCTGTACGGTTCTTTGTCGCTCATCCTGGCATCGGCGTAACCATTCTCGGCGCAGTAGTTCTGTCGCTGACAGGCGCTGAAGCACTTTATGCGGATATGGGCCACTTCGGTCGCAAGCCTATAGCACGCGCTTGGTTCGCGTTGGTATTGCCGGCGCTGGTATTAAATTACTTTGGTCAAGGCGCACTGTTACTCGACAATCCCGAAGCTGCACGTAATCCGTTCTACCTATTGGCGCCGAGCTGGGCGCTGATTCCGCTTGTCTTTCTGTCGACCTTGGCCACCGTAATCGCTTCGCAAGCGGTGATTTCGGGGGCTTTCTCTATGACGCTGCAGGCGATTCAACTCGGCTATATCCCACGTATGCATGTTCAGCACACGTCCAGCTCTTCCCAAGGCCAGATTTACATTGGTGCGGTGAACTGGTCACTGATGGTGGGTGTGATCTTGTTGGTGCTCGGTTTTGAATCCTCCACGGCGCTGGCATCCGCTTACGGTGTTGCGGTCACAGGAACGATGCTCATCACCACGGTTCTTGTGTCGGCAGTCGTGCTGTTGTTGTGGAAATGGCCGCCGTTGTTGGCGATACCTGTTCTGCTTTGTTTCCTGTTGGTCGATGGGCTGTTCTTCGCAGCTAACGTTCCTAAAATCGTACAAGGCGGCGCGTTTCCTGTTTTGGCCGGGATCGTGTTGTTTGTCCTGATGACCACGTGGAAGCGTGGCAAGCAGCTGCTCGTCGAGCGTTTGGATGAGGGTGGCTTACCGCTGCCGATCTTCATCAGCAGTATCCGCGTGCAGCCGCCACATCGCGTGCAAGGTACGGCGGTATTTCTAACTGCGCGTCCCGATGCCGTGCCACACGCCTTGTTGCATAACCTGCTGCACAACCAGGTATTGCACGAGCAAGTGGTGTTGTTGACGGTGGTCTACGAGGACTCTCCACGGGTGCCGGCAAGCCGACGCTTTGAAGTCGAGGCGTACGGTGAGGGCTTCTTCCGTGTTGTTCTGCATTTTGGCTTCATCGACGAGCCAGATGTGCCTGCTGCGCTGAAGCTTTGCCATCTGGCAGAGCTGGACTTTAGTCCAATGCGTACGACCTACTTCCTCAGCCGCGAGACCATTATCGCTTCCAAACTGGACGGCATGGCGCGGTGGCGAGAGGCGCTGTTCTCCTTCATGTTGAAGAATGCCAACGGCAACCTGCGCTTCTTCAACCTGCCGTTCAACAGGGTGATAGAGCTGGGTACACAGGTAGAGATGTAAGAGAGGGGCAGCGGCGAGTTGCAAGCTACAAGCGGCAAGTTTCGATCCTTGCCGCTCTCAGCTTGAGGCTTATAGCTTGAAGCTTGCCGCTAAGCTTCTAGGCCTTCGGTTTACCTTGACGTTTATCAATGGCATCCGTCATGCGTTTGGCCAGTGCAGGGTAGTTCTCATCGAAGTGGTGGCCGCCTGGCAGCATGAGTTTCTCGCCCACGGCCGTTGATTCGGTGCAGCCACTTTCAGCTGTTTCTTCCGTGCCATACACGCACAGTACTTTCTCAGGTGGCAGCTTGGCCATTTCAGGACCGGTAGGTGCTTCTTTACCCGCCGTGCCCAACCAGCCTTCTACCTGAATCTCGAAACTGCCGCTACGGGCAAATGCCAGCAAGACGATAGTGTCGACGCGCTTTTGCTCATCCGGTGCCAAGCGGTTATAGATCGCGGGTAATACATCTGCGCCGAACGAATAGCCCATCAGTACGAAGCGTTTGGTGCCCCATTTCTGGCGGTAGTGATCCATCAGCTCGGCTAAATCCAGAGCGGTTTGCTCTGGGGATTTATGCTCCCAGTAATAGCGCAGTGTATCTATGCCGACCACTGGATAGCCCATCTTGGCCATTTCGCCCGCTACGTCACGGTCGAGGTCGCGCCAACCGCCATCGCCTGACAGGAAGAGCGTCACGGTGTCGGTAGTCGCTCCGGCCGGAACTTCGACGACAGGGATTTTCAAACCGCCGCTTTGGTCGTCGGGGACCAATTGTTGGCGCAGTTGGCTGTTAAACAGTTGCGGCAGGTGCACGTCGTAGTCGCTGATGCTGTTTTGCGCGTTAGGCTGGTCACGCACCAAGGTAGCGGCGGCGTCGTCCGGGCCATCGTTCCAGGCAACAAGCCAGTGACCGTGCGCTGCATTTTTTGGCACGTTGTCGACGCACGCAGGCGGCTCAAGGGTAAAACCTACCGAGACGGCTTTCGCATTGTCATCGTTTTGCCCTGCTAGCCAGCGCCAAGCCAAGGTCGCGCCTGGCCCAACTCCACCCACCAGCGTGGCAGGACCGTCGAGCTTCGTCAGTGCGGCTGTCAGGGTTTTTTCCTGCAGCGCACAATCATCCTTGGGCAGCGTGACTTGAATGACCTGAGCGTTGCCGTCTTGGCTGAGCGCCAGTAGTTGTTTGTCTGTCAAACCTTCATCGGCGAGGACAGCTAGCCCGACCCGGGCTTTAGCCTGAGTCCCGGGAGAGACACGGATCAGAGCCGAGCCATCTTCCAGCGTCAGGCGTTCGAGGGTCGGTTGAGGGGCAGGGCGGTTCCACAGCCAAAAGCCAAGTACCAGTGCGAGAACAATCAGGGCTGCGAGCAAAAAGCGCCAGTAGCGTTGAATCATTAGCGTTTCACCAATCCAGTCAAGCCGCCTGCAATCAGGGCGGCAGTGTCAGCCAGTGCCACGAGCGGATCAAGTCCAGCTGGCACAGCCATATAGCGGGGTTCCCAGTCAGGCTGGAACTTGTCTTTGAAGCGGCGCAGACCTTGGAAATTATACAGTTGTTCACCTCGGCGGAAGACCATTGAACCTAAACGTTGAGTCAGAGGCGCGCCACGCCGAGGTTGCAGGCCGGACAATGGCACCATGCCCAGGCTGAAGCGTCCGTAGCCTTGTTGTTTATAATGCAAAATCAGGCCGACCATCATGAATTCCATGGTCAGCTTCGGCGCATCGGGGTGCGCCCGCATCAAGTCCAGGCTGGCCAACTCGTGTTTAGACGTCTCCAGCAAGTTGGCAAATGCTACTGGCTTGCCTTCGAAATGAATAATCGCAATGCGAAAGTGTTGTAAATAAGCCGCACTGAAGCGACCCAGCGAGAAGCCTTTCTCGCGCACGTTTTTGCCGGTGAGCCAAGCGTCCGAAATGACCTTCAGCTCATCCAGCGGTGCCTGACCGACCTCATAGATCTCCAGTGATAAGCCATCACGGCCACCACGGTTCCAGGTGTAGCGCAGGTCTTTCATTTCTTTGCCCTTCGACTCAATGTCGAAGCGCTGCAAATCAACGCGGGCTTCTTCCCCCAGCTTGATCGCGGTCAAACCGATGTCCATGTAGAACGGCAGGTTTTCAGCCCGTACCTGGTAAAACACGGGGCGCGCATGGTGCAGATCACACAGGTCGCGGAATTGCCAGATCAGCTCAGCGCGTTGCTGTGTTGGGCCAATCGGGTCATACAAGGCCACCAGGCTGCGGCCACGGCGTGCGTACATCAGAAATGCCTTACCGCTCGGGTGCAGCAGTAGCGCCTTGTCACCGGTCAGTACCAGCCCACCGTCAGGCTGGTCGGAAGCGTTGACGATTTTGGCCGCTTGGGCTAGTTCTTCATCGTTCGGCAATGTAATGACGGGGCGTGCGGTACGCAGCAGCCAGGTTAATGAGACAACCACCAGCAACACTGCGCTGCCCAATGCCGAGCGCAAGGCACGCGGAGCGTCGGAGTTAAGCGTGAATTGCCACCAGAGTTCCTGGCTGTAGGGCACATCTTGATAGGCAAACAACAGTAACCACACTGACGCCGCGAGTACGCAAACGCTTGCCACGAGATACAGGGGAGAAAACGGCAACTCAAGCAGGCGACTTTGGCGATAGAACGACCGACGGAAGATCGCCAGCAGAACCGCCGTCAAGATCAGCAGGGTGGCTTCTTCCCAATCAAAACCCTTAAGCAACGAAAGCAGTGCGCCGACTAGCAATAGCACAGTGGTGAGCATCCACGCTGCTGAGAGTCGACGGCGTAAGCCTTGTGCCAGCAACAGGCACAACACGCCAACCAGACTGGCGCCGAAGTGCGAGGCATCAATTAGTCGATGTGGGAGCAGAAAACCGAGGTGGCGCAGGCGTGAATCGATCTCCGGCGTGGCGCCAGAAAACAGCAGCACCACCCCAGACAGAAACACCAGCAGCGCAAGAATCGGTGCAGCCATGCCCGAAGCCACCCGCATAGCCTGGCTGGTAGGTAGTAAGCGCTGCGCTTCGCTGAACAGCAGTGCCAAGCACGCCAGCAGCAGAGGCAGTACGACGTAGATCAGGCGATACAGCAGCAAGGCCGCAGCCAGCGGGGCCGCGCCCAGTTGGTCGGCGAAAGCAGCGAGCAAAATTGCCTCGAATACACCCACACCGCCAGGCACGTGGCTAAGCACGCCTGCGGCCAACGCCAACAGGTAAACCAGGACAAAAGCGCCAAACGGAGGTGCATCGGGCAATAGCAAATAAAGCACAGTCGCGGCAGCGGCTACGTCTAACGCGGTAATGACCAGTTGCATCCATGTTAGGCGCAGGCTTGGCAGGCGCAATGTGCGACGGCCGACGCGTACCAATAAATTGTGCGTAATCGGTTGTTCAGGCAGGCGACGACGATAAATGCCGGCGGCCAATAATCCGCAGAGCAACAGGATGCCGCCGGCTACCGCGGCCAACAACGTAGTCGACAGGTGCAAGGCGGCAGAGGCAGCGGGCAAGTCGCTCAACGTTGCAAGTGCTGCCAGCGGGGGTAGGGCGCAACCCAGTGACAGGCTGGCAAATAACGTCATGCGCGCGACTTCGGCGGCACCTAACCCATGGCGCGCATACAGCCGATAGCGCACAGAGCCGCCAGAAAGCAGCGACAACCCGACGGCATTGCCTATCGCAAATGCGGTAAAACCGCCTAGGATCAACGTCTTTGTAGGCAATTGAACGTTGGCGTAACGGCTTGCAGACCACTCGTAGCCCAGCAGTACGATAAAGCCGACGACCGCCGCGGCAACCGCCCCTACCAGCGAAGGGGTGGGCACACTCAGCAGTGAGTCGTGCAGCGCATAGAGGTCGAGCTCGCTCAATAGATGGCGGCAAGCGATCAGCGCGATGGAAAATAGCAGTAACGTCACTGCTAGCCCCAAAGGCTGACGATATTTGCTTAGCAGCTCCAGCCAGTGCAGACGAGTCGGCGCAATCGGGTGGGGAACCGTGACAGCTTCATTGGTTTCTTCGGACGAGGCGCGCATCAATCACTCCTTGGATCGTGCGCGACAGGATGGAGGTATGCAGACAAGTTACCAATCCCTACGCAAAAAATATTTTCGAAATATTAGCGCGTCATAGTTTAACGAGCGAATGTAGCGGATTCGTTTCAACCGATACTTTAATCGGCGGTAGACACCTATCCCTGGGATCGACACTTCTGACAAGCTTTTTTGCTTGCTGTTCCGGAGCCTTTCCGGAAGACACAAAAAAGGCCACTCTTTCGAGCAGCCTTTTTCGATGTTTGGTTGCGGGAGCCGGATTTGAACCGACGACCTTCGGGTTATGAGCCCGACGAGCTACCAGACTGCTCCATCCCGCGTCTGTGTGCCGGCATTCTACAGCCGAACGGCGGGGTGTCAATCAATAATGCTAAATAAATGATAATTAACTGAAAATGAGCTGACTAGATGGTCAAGGTTCATAGGTTCCCGTTGGTCGGCGTCGTTAGCGCCAGCCGCTAATGCTGCCTATCTATATAGAAGAATAGAAGAGAGAAGGTAGGCATGAGGGTGCTCAAATCGCAGATACAAAAAAGGCCACTCTTTCGAGTAGCCTTTTTTGATGTTTGGTTGCGGGAGCCGGATTTGAACCGACGACCTTCGGGTTATGAGCCCGACGAGCTACCAGACTGCTCCATCCCGCGTCTGTGTGTCGGCATTCTACAGTGGAACGCTGGGCTGTCAATTGTTAATTTCAAAAAAATGCTTTTCCTTCAATCGCTTAGCGCTTATGAATTGACCGAAAGGCCGGTCATAGGGCTTGTCGCATCGCGTTAACAGGATTATTTTCGAGCTTTTACCTGACCTTTCGCACGTCGCCCTGGGTATCGGGGATGCCAGCGTCCGACGTCAATGAGATACTGCCTGACCTACAGCATGCCAAAACGCACACCCAAATGACGCAGCGCAAAATCATCCATGTTGACTGTGATTGCTTCTATGCAGCTATTGAAATGCGCGACGATCCTCGTTTGGCCAGTAAACCGTTGGCCGTGGGTGGGTCGGCGGATCGTCGGGGTGTGATCGCGACCTGCAACTATGAGGCCCGGGCTTACGGTGTGCGATCTGCGATGTCATCCCGGCACGCGCTAAAACTGTGCCCCGATCTGACCATCGTTAAACCGCGAATGGATGCTTATAAAGTAGCATCCCGCGAAATCCAGACAATCTTTCGCGATTACACGGACCTGATCGAGCCTCTGTCGCTGGATGAAGCATTTCTGGATGTTTCCGAGAGCGCTATTTTTGCGGGCAGTGCGACGCGAATTGCCCAGGATATCCGTCGTCGGGTGTCCAATCAGTTGCATATCACGGTGTCGGCTGGCGTCGCGCCTAACAAATTTCTGGCGAAAATCGCCAGTGACTGGAAAAAGCCCAACGGCCTTTTTGTCATTACCCCGGATCAGGTAGAGGACTTTGTCGCACTGTTGCCGGTGACAAAGCTGCACGGCGTGGGCAAGGTGACGGCGGACAAAATGGGCAGATTGGGTATCGTCAGTTGCACTGATCTGCGCGGTTGGAACAAATTGGCGTTGGTGCGCGAATTTGGCACCTTTGGTGAGCGGTTGTGGAATCTGGCGCGGGGCATGGATGATCGGCCGGTACAGAACGACAGTCGGCGTCAGTCAGTTAGCGTCGAGAATACCTTCGACACGGATTTGCCCGATCTGGCCAGTTGCCTGGAAAAACTTCCAGACCTCCTCGAAACGCTCGCCGGACGAATGGACCGTATTGGCGATGGCTATCGGGCTGGAAAACCCTTCGTTAAAGTGAAGTTCCACGATTTCAGCCAGACCACGCTGGAGCAGTCCGGAGCAGGGCGCAGTCTTGAGAGTTACCAGCAGTTGCTGACTCAGGCATTCGCGCGGGGTAGCAAGCCGGTTCGATTGCTGGGCATTGGTGTGCGCTTGCTGGACTTGCGTGGCGCTCATGAGCAATTGGAACTGTTCACGCTTTAATCGTCAGATTGTGGGTCTGCCACCAGGCGGCCAGCATCTCGAGTCAGTGACTTGAGGAATTGCTTTTGAAGTTCTGGGTCATTGTGGGTCAGTTCAATCAGGCTTTGTTCCAGTTCGCTGGCTTCTTCTTCAAGGCCCAGTTCTGAAAGACGTTTGACCCGATGGACCCACTGGCTGACACCGTCTTCTTCGAGATCGTCATAGATCAGTGCGTGAGCTTCGAGCAACTTGCCCCGCAACGAAGTGCTGATGGGTAAGGAGGCGTTGGCTTGCACGCTGTCTTGCTCATCTTCGACGTTGATTTGCAGGCGAGTGATGCTGGTCAGGTCTTGCTCGGCAAACGGTGTATCAAGCAGGTTCAGGCGCAATACGCCATTCTGATCTGTCGTCAAATTGAATGTTTGTGCGCCCGACATAACCTCTACCGGGCGCTCGCTCCATGGCAGGCTAGTATGCTCAGTGTGTTTGTCGCGCTGAACTTCATCAATGCTTGCAAGGTTTTGTTCGGCTCGGCCATGAGACTGTGTATTCATGAACGGGTTAATGCCGGCAACGCCGTAATCAATCCAGTCTTTGGTGACTGTCCCCGGCAGATGGCCGAACATGAACACGTTCAAAATATTGGCGCCCACGCCTGCGACCAATGCAACTGCGCCTAAAGGCACTTCGTAGAGTTCGCGCCAAGGTTGGTAGGGCGTGTAGCGATCGTAATTGCGGGTGACTTCGAATTCAGTGACTTCGAAGGTTTTTTGTTCATTAATCCGCACGCGCCGCTGGGGCAGCTCCAACATCTTGGGCTCGCCAATATCGACTTGAAGCGTGTGCTCAAGCAGTTTTCGCTCGACACGCTCTTCGTGTTCGCTGCGTTGGGACAAGTGATTGGCGCAGCCGCTGACTAGGATGGTGCCGCAAAGTGCAGCGCCGCGGAGACTTAAGGTGCTTCGCTTGAGCATGTGATCTCTTGATACAGAAAGGGCGTGTCTCGCCTCGTCGTGCGTTGATAGCAGAGGGCGCGCACGTTTTTGGCGTGCGCGCCTTCGGGCTTATCGACGGATACGGGCCTGAAGAAAGGACAGTACGTCAGCTACGGGCAGCGCTTGTGGCGCGGCTTCGGTGCGGCTCTTGTATTCAAGGTTGCCTTCGGCCAAACCGCGATCACTGACGACGATGCGGTGCGGAATGCCGACCAACTCCATGTCAGCGAACTTGTTACCTGGGCTGGTTTTTTTGTCACGGTCATCCAGCAGCACTTCAAAACCTGCGGCAGTTAATTCGCCGTACAGTTTGTCTGTGGCCTCGCGCACAAGCTCGGTTTCGTAGCGCAATGGCACCAAGGCAATTTGGAAGGGCGCTAATGCGTCATTCCAAATAATTCCGTTGGCATCATTGTTCTGCTCGATGGCTGCAGCCACCACGCGAGAAACACCGATGCCATAACAGCCCATGGTCAGCGTGACGGGTTTACCGTTTTCACCGAGTACCTGGCACTTCAAGGCTTCGCTGTATTTAGTCCCGAGCTGGAAAATGTGCCCGACTTCAATGCCGCGTTTGATTTCCAGCGTGCCATTGCCGTCCGGGCTTGGGTCGCCGGCCACCACGTTACGCAAGTCGGCGACCGTTGGAATCGGTAAGTCACGCTCCCAGTTAACACCGAAGTAGTGTTTGTCATCGATGTTGGCACCGATGCCGAAATCGCTCATCAGTTCGACAGAGCGATCAATGACGCATGGCAACGGCAGGTTCAACGGACCAAGGGAGCCCGCGCCGGCGCCAATGGCGTCACGCAGTTCGGATTCGGAAGCCATCACCAACGGGTTGGCGACCTGAGGCAGGTTGGCCGCTTTGATTTCATTGAGTTCGTGATCGCCACGAATGATCAGCGCGATCAGTTTGCCTTCTTCCGCCGCGTGTACCACTAGCGTTTTAATGGTTTTTTCGATTGGCAGGTTAAAACCGTCAACCAGTTGTGCGATGGTCTTGGCATTTGGCGTATCAACCAGACGCAGTTCTTCGGTCGGAGCCTGGCGCGATTTTTCGCGCGGCACAGCCTCGGCCTTCTCAATGTTGGCGGCGTAATCAGAGCTGTCGCTGAATACGATATCGTCTTCGCCAGAGTCGGCCAAAACGTGGAACTCGTGGGAGCCCGCGCCGCCAATGGAGCCGTTGTCCGCTTCTACCGGGCGGAAATTCAGACCAAGCCGCGTGAACACGTTGCAGTACGCAACATGCATGCGGTCGTAGGTGGCTTGCAATGAAGCCTGGTCAACGTGGAACGAATACGCGTCTTTCATGATGAATTCGCGGCCACGCATCAAGCCGAAGCGCGGGCGGATTTCATCGCGGAATTTGGTTTGGATCTGATACATGTTGATTGGCAGCTGCTTATAGCTATTAAGCTCGTTGCGCGCCAGATCGGTAATGACTTCTTCGTGGGTCGGGCCCGCGCAGAATTCACGATCATGTCGGTCTTTCATGCGCAGCAATTCCGGGCCGTATTGCTCCCAGCGGCCGGACTCTTGCCACAGCTCTGCGGGCTGAATGCCAGGCATTAACACTTCAAGCGCGCCAGCAGCGTTCATTTCTTCGCGAACGACAGCTTCGACCTTGCGCAATACACGCAAACCCATGGGGAGCCAGGTATAAAGGCCTGAGGCAAGTTTGCGAATCATGCCAGCACGCAGCATTAGCTGGTGGCTGACGACGACCGCATCGGAAGGCGTTTCTTTCTGTGTGGCGAGCAAATATTGACTGGTGCGCATGGTAGGCCGTTGTCGGTTGCTGAGACTAGAAATGACCCGGCATTGTACGGTGGTGATCCGGTCGCGTACAGGGCGGGGCGGGGCAGCAAAGTCGGTGGTTCGGGTTTTTGTTCCCATAAAAAAACCCGGCATCAGCCGGGTTTTTTCGAAACGAGTAGCTGACTGCGATTACAAGATCGAGATCGGGTAGTCGACGATCAGGCGGAACTCTTTGGTGTCGCCGTCGATCTGGCCAGCGTCGGCAGTGTGCCAAGCTTGACGGATACGGAACGAGAGGTTCTTGACTGGGCCAGTCTGAACAACGTACTTGGCTTCCAGGTTGGTCTCGTGGTGCGACACGTCGGTTGCAGTGGCGCTGTAGTAACCGCCGTAACCGCCATCCGGGTTGATTTTGCTGTAATCGATGTCCCAACCGTAAACGTAACGGGTCATGAAGCTCAGACCTGGAACACCATAGGAAGCCAGGTTGATGTCATAACGGATCTGAGCCGATTTTTCACCCGGGCTGTTAAAGTCAGAGTACTGGATCGAGTTGGCGAGGAAGATCGAATC
>NZ_JAMFRV010000075.1 GCF_026224925.1 Pseudomonas sp.
CCAGCATGCGGTCGATCAAGCCGGCGTAAGTGCCGTCCAGCTCGCCGCCCAGCTTCGGCTGCAGGCGCTCCCATTTGATCGGGAAACGCACGGTCCGAATGCCCTTGGCTTTCCATAGGGCGAAGAAACCTTCACGGGGAAAAAAGTAGTGTGTGCCGTTTTCTCCGGGCCACACCCCTTCCGAAAACTCGGCCCCTGAGACGTTGATCAGCACCATGGGCAGTGACGCGGCGTCGGCCCGTGCAGCCCCATAAATCAACGTTAGCCATACACCGATCAGCACTGAATTGCGCAGCCAAACCTTGGCTTTGCGGTGCGCGCGACTTTTCATGAGGGAGCCCATTCTATGAACGTGTTTGGAATAGAGTTTTATCAGGGACAGCAGCAAGACCTTATCGGTGAGTTAATCATTTTAAGCAGTGCCCCCTTCAGCTACATGGTCACCGCGAACGTTAATCACATCGTGCTGCTAGACCACGACGAGCGATTCCGCTATGCGTATCAGCGCGCTCGACATCGAATTTGCGATAGCCGTGTGTTGTTCCCACTGTTGCGGCGTTTCAAGGCCAACGTCGCCGAGCCAATACCCGGGAGCACACTGACCCAATCAATGATGCAGATCGCTCAGGAAAGGCATTGGCCGGTGACCGTTCTGGGCTGTGAAAACGATGTCATCGCAGCGCTGAAAATTAAATACCCGTCGATCACGTTTTATCACTACAACCCGCCTATGGGGTTTATTGATGATCCTTTGGAGGTTAACCGGTGCGTGGACTTCATACGTAAACACGAGGCACGCATGACGGTATTTTCAGTGGGCTCACCTCGCCAAGAAATACTCGCCGCCGAAGTGCTGATACGGGGTGGTGCTACCGGGGTGGGGTTGTGCGTGGGGGCGTCACTGGCGTTCTTGTCTGGCAAGATCAAACGGGCACCGCCATGGATGCAACGCCTGTCGCTGGAGTGGTTGCATCGGCTGTACACCGAACCCAAGCGCCTGACCCGTCGTTACGCCGTCGATGCCTACCGGATACTGCCGATTATTGCGCGGCAGTTCCGCAACCATCGTTAGGCGGTGAAGGCTGAGTGTAGTACGGCTGGTTTTTTGCACCCACACCGTTAGTCTACTCGCCGGTCAACATGGCAATAAACGCCTTAAGCCCAACAGGCACATGACGATGGCCCGGATAGTAGAGGAATAATCCCGGTATCCAAGGGCACCAGTCATCGAGCACCCTCACTAATCGACCGTCTTTCAGGTGATTACGCACGGTGTGCTCGGGCAGATAGGCGATGCCCATGCCACGGACGGCGGCGTCGGCCATGATTTCCAGGTTATCCAGGGTCAGGTTGCCGGGGACGTCGATGACCGATTGTTGCCCATGTTTCTCAAACTGCCAGCGATAGGGTTTGCCGCTGGGCAGGCGGATGCGGATGCAGACATGTGCGTTGAGATCATCCGGCGCGGTGGGCGCGGCGCGGTTGAGCAAATAACCGGGCGACGCCACCACTAGGAACCGGGTGTCGCCGCCGATGCGCACTGCAATCATGTCTTGCGGTACGGACTCACCAAGCCTGACCCCAGCGTCGAAGCCGTCAGCCACGATGTCCACCAACCGGCCCTCGGTGACAAGGTCCAGCGCTATATCCGGGTACAGCGAGAGAAAGCGAGGCACCGTCGACTCCATCAGCAGCCGCGCGGCAGGCTCACTGGCATTAATGCGCAGCGTTCCGCTGGGGCGATCGCGAAACTGGTTGACCTCTTCCAGGGCCTGATCGAAATCTCTGAGCAACGGCTGCAAGCGGCTCACAAGGCGCTCCCCCGCTTGGGTGGCCGACACGCTGCGGGTGGTTCGGTTGAGCAGACGCACGCCGATGTTTGCTTCCAGCGTGCGCATCATATGGCTGAGCGTCGATGCCGAAAGACCCAGTTCGTCGGCCGCTTTACGAAAGCTGCGATGTGAAACGATGGCGGCGAAAGCACTCAACTCGGTAAGGCTTGGCTTTGAACTATTCATGGGTAACTTTCACTAGTACAGACTGGATTGAACGGATAGTAACAGCAGTCATGCGGACGTAATCTGACTGTTCTTCTATTTGAGGTCACAGCACATGACGACCACTTGGCTTATTACGGGCACTTCTTCAGGCATAGGACGTGAACTCACCCAGCTTTTATTGGCAAAAGGCGACCGCGTCGCTGCAACTTTGCGCAAGACCGATGCCCTTGACGACCTAAAAGCGCACTACGGTGATCAACTGTGGATCGCACCCCTGGACGTGACCGATACCGAACAGGTGAGGCAGGTCATTAGCCGTGCGTTCGATGAACTTGGGACCATAGATGTTGTTGTCAGCAACGCAGGCTATGCGTTGTTCGGCGCGGCGGAAGAAGTCACCGACCAGCAAATCCAAGACCAGATCAGCACCAACCTGATCGGTTCGATACAGGTCATTCGAGCGGCCATTCCTTATCTGCGTGCCCAAGGCGGCGGCAGGATCCTCCAGGTGTCGTCTGAAGGGGGTCAAATTGCCTATCCCAACTTCAGCCTCTATCACGCGACCAAATGGGCCATCGAAGGTTTTGTCGAGTCCGTCGCCCAAGAGGTGGCGCCGTTCAACATTGAATTCACGTTGATCGAGCCCGGTCCAACCCAGACCAATTTCGGCGCCGCGTTGGTCAGCCCGCCGCACCTGGCAGTCTACGAGGACACCCCGGTGGGCGAACTGCGTCGGGCGATTGCCAGCGGCGCCTTCCGCTTGACCGGCGACCCGGTGAAAATGGCACAAGCGATGATTAATTCGACCGAAGTCCACCCTGCCCCGCGACGCCTGACATTGGGCCGCGGATCTTACGAGCGGGTTCGGGTTGCGCTTGTGGAAAGGACTGCGGTGTTGGATGCGCAGAAGGAGATTGCTTATTCGACTGAGCTGGATGAATGAATGAATGAATGAGGTTTTAAACTCCTTAACGGTCCGGCGCACGGGCAACGCCAAGCGGCGATTAATGAGCTACCCGCTAAACTCCCAGTGTAGTTATTCAATATAGGAGGTTGGCAATGGAGCTCAGAAACTCACTTGCAGCTCTAATGGTCACCGCAAGCCTCTTGGGCTGCACCACTTCATCAGACCACGGAGTGAGCGTTCCTTTAGTTGCCACCCGGCAGAACACCGGTCAGATCGGCAATGTAACGTTAACCAACTGGGACAAACAAACCGGATTCAGTTTCTTCATCAGCGGTGTTCCAAGTGGAGCGTCTTTGCCATTGCGCCTTTACACCTTCATCAATAAAAGCAGCTGCCAGCAACCCGGGCCAGTCGCCTATGCAATGAATGATCATGTCAACACCGAACGCCAACCCATACGTGGCTGGACTTTCTCAAGAAGCGCACCTGTCGCAATGTCGGTGCTGCTTTCCGGTGAATACTCCATCGTCGTGCGAAGTACACCGGATAGTGGCAACGTCGATATTTTTTGCGGAGATATCAGACAAGAAGGCCCAGTGAAATAGCCGATGTTCGACTCGCCCCGGAGGCTTGCAACTGGCCAACCGCTCCTGATGCCCAGCTACAGCCTAGTTCATATTAGCTGGATAGCTCTATCGGAAGCCGCGGCGCCTAACACGCATGGAGAGGCCTCGTCATCAAAGCCTCAGCTCTCCAAACCTGGCGCTGAACCCAGCTCTGCGCGCAACTTGCTCAACGCAGCGTAGGCCTTGTCGCGGTACGCCAAGAGCTCGACGCGCTTTGCAGGGTCAATCTCCAGATAACCATGGCCGGCCTTAAGACCGAAGTTACCGCTGTCCACCAGTTTGGTCAGCGAATCCGGCGCTGCGAAGCGGTCGCCGTAAGCGGCAGCCAAGGTCTTGTAGGACGACGCATACACATCCAGGCCAGCCATGTCGCCGATGGCGAAAGGACCGAACAGCGCCAAGCGGAACCCGAATGCGTTACTCACCACGAGATCGACCTGTTCGGGGGTCGCGAGGCCTTCTTCAACCACCAGCACCGCTTCCTTGTACAGCGCGAATTGCAAACGGTTGGCGACAAAACCTGGCGTGTCAGCAACCCGCGCCGGAACCTTGCCCACCGACCGCATCAGTGCTTCGAGGGTGTCCACATACGCCGCTAGGGTGTGTTCGCTGGCGATCAGTTCGACACTGGGAATGAACGGCTCCGGGTTCATCCAGTGCACGCCGAGAAAGCGCTCCGGGTGACTGACGAACTTCGCCAGTTCGCCGATGGGGATCGCCGAGGTATTGCTACCTATAATGGTGTCAGGAGCACAGGCTTTTGAAATCCGGCCCAGCACGTCACGCTTGATGTCCATCGACTCGGGCACCGCCTCGGTGACGTAGTCGACACCTTCCACTGCCTCCTCGATCGATGCCGCGGCGGTCAGCCCCGCCTCCAGTCGAGCATAGGCATCGGAGGGAAACAATCCGGCATCGGCAAAGGCCTGTGCCTGTTTGAGCAAACGCTCGCGGCTCTGGTTGGCTACGCTGGCATCTACATCCCCGAGCACCACCTGCGCGCCACCAAGCACTAGAACCTGAGCGATACCGCCACCCATGTAGCCTGAACCGATGACCGCTATTTTCTTGATCGTCATGTTGCGACTCCTGTGTACAGATTGAGAAGTGGGTCGATCACAGATGCTGATCGCTGCGATCCTTGAGGCTTGAAAGGGCCAGTGCCGCGATCACGCCGCCAAGAGCCAGATAGGCCGCCACTGCGTAACCGGTGCCGAAACTCGCCAGCAGGAACGCTGCAATTAACGGCGCAGGACCGCCCGCGACCAGCGAAGACATCTGGTAGCCGACACCGGCGCCGGTGTAGCGCACGTGCACCGGGAACTGCTCGGAAATCAACGAGGCCTGGGCACCGTATTGAATGGCGTGGGGCACCAGCGAAAGCGTGATGGCGATGAAAATCCAGGTTTCATTGCCGGAGTTCAGTACCCAGAAATACGGGAACGCCATCAGGATCAGCACCAGGCAGCCGAAGTAATACATGTTGCGGCGACCGACCTTGTCCGCCAGGTTGGAGAAAATGGGCAGCAGAATCAGATCAAGCACCGCTGCGGCCAGGGTTCCCAGCAGCACAAAGGTTCGCGAGACACCCCCAGTGCGCGTGGCGTAATCGAGGATGAACGCGGTGAAGATGTAGAACGGCATTTGCTCCGACATGCGCAGGAATGCGACTTTGACGATCTCGCGCCAGTAGTGTTTGGCCACGTATTTCAGCGGACTTTTTTCGATCTGCTGACTTTTCTTCTTCGCGGCAAAGGACGGCGTTTCCTCAATGGTCAGTCGCACCAGCAACCCGACCACCACCAAAATCCCTGACAGCAGAAACGGAATACGCCAGCCCCATATCAGGAACTGATCGCCGGTGAAGTAGCTCGACCCCATCACCGCCGAAGTGGAGAGAATCAAACCGATAGATGTACCCAGTTGCGGCCATGTGCCTGCCGCCCCGCGTTTCTTCTGATCACCCCACTCCAGTGACATCAAGGCCGCACCGCCCCATTCACCGCCGACGCCAAAGCCTTGCACCAGACGCAGGAAGATGAGAATCGCCGGGGCCCATAGACCAATACTTTCGTACGTCGGCAGGAAACCGATGAGGAAGGTAGCGAGCCCCGTCATGACGAGTGTCACGATTAACGTCGTCTTGCGCCCTACACGATCACCGTAGTGGCCAAACACCGCTGCGCCGATGGGGCGAATGGCGAAGGCAATGGCGAAGGATGCGAATGACAGCATCAACGAGACGAGTTTGTCGTGCGTGGGAAAAAATAACATCGGAAAGACCAGTGCGGCGGTGGCCCCGTAGATGTAGTACTCGTACCACTCGATCGTGGTACCGATCAAGCTGCCGATCGACGCTTTACGTCGCTGCCGCAATTGATGAGCGGTGGGCTGGGTTTGCGCATCTGTGCCTGAAACGGTGGGACTACCGGCGAGTGTGCCGTCGAGTGTGGACATGAAGCCGCCTCCTTTATTTTTATTGGAAAGGCAAAACAGATAGCGCATCCCATGCAGGCCAAGGCTTCCGCTTTGTTTCGAGCTGCAGCATACAGACATGTTATTTTTTATCATTATTTGTTATTTTTTAACATTGTCAAGCTGACTACGATAGAATTCGTCACCTCTACTCGTTTCTGGACCCCGAATCAGATGGAATCTACCTATCCCCGTACGCTGTATCTGATCCGCCACGGTGAAACCGACTGGAACGCCAAACGCCTGCTACAAGGCCGACGGGACATTCCCCTCAATGCGCACGGCAGATCGCAAGCGGCGGTGTCCGGGTTATGCCTCAAGTGGTTGCTACCGCCATCGACCGACGTAGACTTTATCGCCAGCCCGTTGGGCAGAACACGGGAAACCATGGAAATCGTTAGGCAACGATTGGAGTTGGCGGCACAGGACTTCCGCACGGATGACCGGCTGATGGAAATCGACTTCGGCGAATGGGAGGGGCTGGGCTGGAAGGATATCGCTGAACGCGATCCACAGCGTTTCGAAGCCCGCCAGGCGGACCCGTTGAATTTTATTCCCCCCGGTGGCGAGAATTACCCCATGGTATTCGAGCGAGTGGGCGCACTGTTGGATTCGCTGAAGCGCGACACAGTGCTGGTGGCCCACGCCGGCGTACTGCGCAGTTGCTTAGCGCTGCTGGCAAACGTCGATCCGCAGCAGGTGCCGGCACTGGAGATTCCTCAGGACCGCGTGCTGATGATTCGCTCAGACGAATTTGCCTGGATGCGCGCCACAACGGCCCTGGACAGCAGAGACTGAGCGTCCTGTGATCCTTCAGGCCAGCATCAGGCGAGGATCAGTTCCACGCCTGATTTGCGAATGCCTGCGGCGGCATCGGCGGTGAGCGCACTGTCAGAAATGATGGTATCAAAACGCTCGAGACCGGCGATCCGATACATGCCGAAGGTGCCGTATTTCGAGCTGGTCGCCATCAATACCGCTTGCGACGCGGAATTCATCGCGGCTTTTTTGACTTCGATTTTGCTTTCCGAGGGCGTCGTTATTCCTCGTTGCAGGTCCCAGGAACTACTGGAAATGAACGCGATGTCCGTCGCCAGATTGCGCATGGTATCGGCCGCCAGGGTGCCAACGGCGGCGATATTGTCGTGATCCAGCACGCCCCCGGTATGAATCACCTTAACCTGCTTGGCTCCGGCCAGCGCCATGAGAATACTGAAATCGTTTGTGATAACCGTGATGCCGGTCTGATTGATGATGTGCGGCACCAGACACAAGGTGGTGGTACCGGCGTCCAGATAGAGACTCATGCCCGGTTTGATCAGGCTGGCCGCGCTGACCGCCATTCGCTGCTTCTGATCCGGCTCGACAATCACTCGGTTCTGATGGCTGGGTTCGCTGTACAACTGGCTGGCCAGTCGCACGCCCCCGGGCACTGAAAATACCAGCCCTTCCTGCTCCAAGATGGCAATATCTCGCCGTACTGTCATGTGGGAGCAATTGAAGATTTTGGTGAGTTCAATCACGCTCAACGTCTGCTGGCGTCGCAGTCGACGGACGATCATTTCTCGCCGTTGTGCAGGTGCCTGCGGCTGATCGTCGAGGGAAGGCACTTTATTCTCAGTCATCGGAACTCTTTGAAAGGATTTGTATGAGAGTCGGAAAATAATAATGCCATGCATGGAACCTAGCTGACGCGGTTATTTGAATTGTCGGGTTGAGGCTGTTGGCAGCCGCCCTTGAGCGGCCGCCGTCGGTGAGTCAGTTGGTTTTAGCAACCCATGCATTGAAGCGCTGTTCAAGCTCTTCACCATGATCGACCCAGAACTCACTGTTCATTGGCATTGCTTGCGCCAGGTTGACGGGGGCAGTGTTCAGGCGTGCCGCCAGGGCTGGATCAAGCAGTGATGCGGTGTGCAGGTTGGTCGAACCATAACCGAGCTTTTCGGTGTGGATTCTCTGGTTTTCCGGGCGTAAGGAAAAATCGATGAACTGTTCTGCGATTGCCTTGTTCTTACTGCCTTTGGGGATTGCCCAGGAGTCGATGGCATAGATACTGCCTTTCCAGACGATTCGTACCGGGGCTCCTGACTCTTGGGCCGAGAACACTCGGCCATTAAACGCGGTGCTCATGACCACATCGCCACTGGCGAGGAACTGCATTGGCTGCGCGCCAGCTTCCCACCATTGAAGGCTGGACTTGATCTGATCCAGTTTATTAAATGCGCGATCCACACCTTCTTTGGTGCCCAGTACTTTGTAGACGTCGGCATAATCCACGCCATCGGCCATCAAGGCAATTTCCAGAGTGTACTTGGCGCCTTTGCGCAGGCTGCGTTTTCCGGGAAACTTCTGAGTATCCCAGAAGTCCTTCCAGCCGGTCGGTGCAACACTCAGTTTTTCGCTGTTGTAAGCCATTGCCATCGACCAGACCAGCAAGCCAGCACCGCATTCCGAGAATGTGCCGGGAACGAAATTTTCCTTCTTGCCCAGCTGCGCCGCATCCAGATGCTCAAACATCCCTTCTTCGCAGCCGCGAATCAGTTCCGGCGCTTCGACCTGCACCACGTCCCAATTGACGCTGTTGGTATCGACCATGACCTTAATGCGGCCCATTTCGCCGTTGTACTCGCCGGCTACCAGTTTGTTGCCACTGGCTTTTTCAAACGGTTTGTAGAAGGCCTCCGACTGCACATCCTTGCTCACGCCGCCGAACGAAATCACGGTTATTTCGTTGGCCATGGCACTCGACGCCATGACGGCGAGCAACAAGGTTCCAATGGCTTTGCTTTTCATGTCTACCCCTAGGATTGTTGGTTTTGGCAGATGTCGACGCTGGATAATCTCTTCGCTGTGATCGGCTGTCGCCCGTCAGCTCCGGTAGTCCACTGGATCACCGGCGATGAGGCGAAGTGCCGAGTTCCAGGCAAGTTGATGCAGTTGTTGGTCGATCTCTTCATCGGACTGTTGTGCGGTCAATTCGCATACCGCCTGTGACGGGAAGCGCAATGCTTGTCCGCCAGCCAATGCCTGTACTTGAGCCTGGCATGCGCGCTCAAGAAAATAGATCTGATTGAAGGCTTCGGCGATGCTGCAGCCAGCAGCCAGCAGCCCGTGATTGCGCAGGATCATCGCCATGTGCGGTCCCAGGTCGGCAACCAGCCGAGCGCGCTCATTAGGGTTCAAAGAGATACCTTCATAATCATGGTATCCAAGGCGCCGGTAGAACTTCAGGGCATGCTGGCTGATCGGTAATAACCCATGCTCTTGCGCGGATACGGCAATACCTGCCGAGGTATGGGTGTGCACCACGCAATCGATATCCGGGCGCGCCGCATGGATCGCCGAGTGAATATTGAAGCCGGCACGATTAACACTGTCGGGGCCGCGCCACGGGTCGACGACATTGCCCTCATGGTCGATCTTGATCAGATCCGAGGCGCGCATTTCGTGAAACAGTACCCCGTAGCAATTGATCAGAAAGTGCCCCTCGCCTCCAGGGACCCTAGCGGAAATGTGCGTGTCGATCAGATCGGTCATCCGAAAGTGCGCGAGCAATCGATAGAGTGCCGCCAAGTCACACCGGGTGCTCCACTCTTCGGAGGAGATCTGGCTACGGTCGATTTGCTGGGGTGTATCGTGCATGGCAGATCCTGGTTCGTGGTATGTTCTGCCGATAAATCGATCGGCTATGACCTGATCTTGCCGCAGCACCCTGCTGGAGACCATACACAGAACATGCCGTTGAACGGCATCACTGTTATGGTCTTTTTACCAGCACACCTACGTGTTCATACTTTGCTAGAACGGACGTTTTTATGATGTTCCTGGATCCCGGTTCGCAGGCGCCGCTGGTTAGCCAAATCGTTGCTGGCATCAGCCTGGCGATCAAACAACAGCAGCTGCGCCCCGGTAGCAAATTACCCTCGATCCGCAAGCTCTCGCAATCTCACAAGGTCAGCCATTTCACTGTGGTCGAGGCCTATGATCGGCTAGTCGCACTAAGCTTGTTGAAAGCCGTGCCCAATGCTGGTTTTTATGTGCGGGAACTGGCAGATAACATCAGCCGCGAGGCGCCATTCGAGGCTGCCGCGCAAGACAGTGAGTTCGATTTCGACGCTCACCTGCTATTACAACGAGTCTTCCAGCCAATGGGGATGGAAGTGCGTCCTGGCGTCGGATTGTTGCCTGAGCAGTGGGCGGACGACGACGGCCTGCAACGTAGCCTGCGAGTTCTGGCTCGCAGCGCGCCCAGCAGCTTCTCCGGTTACGGCATTGCCAAAGGCAGCGCGAAGTTGCGCGCCAAACTGGCCGAGAAGCTGGCGAACAGCCGGATTGCAGCTCATCCAGAACAAATCATCCTGACCAGCGGCGCCAGCCATGCACTGGACTTAGTGGTGCGCTACCTGGTGCAACGTGGCGATAGTGTGCTGGTCGACGAGCCGGGTTATCACAACCTTTTTCTCAACTTGCACCTGCAAGGCGCCAAGCTCCTGGGCGTGCCGCGCACCCGTGACGGCATCGACCTGATACAGCTTGAGCAATTGATCGTGCTGCACCGGCCCAAGGTGTTTTTTACTAACACCCGCCTGCAATGCCCGACCGGCACTAGTCTGTCACTGGCGGTGGCCCATCGCTTGCTGCAACTGGCGGACAAGTATGATTTTCTGATTGTTGAAAACGATATCTATGCCGACCTGGACCCGAGCGGCCAGCAGGCCCTGGCCGGGATGGACCAACTGTCGCGGGTGATTTACGTCGCTAGCTTTTCCAAAACCATCGCTCCGGCATTACGAGTGGGTTTTATCGCGGCTCGCCAAGAGCTGATCGACGAATTGCTGCCGCTGAAGCTGGTGAGTGGCCTGACAACCTCGGAAATCACTGAAGAGCTGACCCTCGAAGTGTTGCTGCAAGGCCGCCATCGTAAACACGTCAAACAGCTGCAAAGCCGTTTGGCGGAGGCTCATGAGGTTGTCGCCCGGCGCTTGCGGGGTGTAGGTATGGAGCTATTTGTCGAGCCCTGTGCAGGTCTGTTCCTGTGGGCGCGGCATCCGCAGATCGAAGACTCCACGGAGCTGGCCATGCAAGCTAAGGATGAAAAAATCCTCCTTGCCCCTGGACAGTTGTTCATGCCTGATGCGCGAGTGGTGCCTTGGATCCGCTTCAACGTGGCCCATTCGATGGATGACCGAATCTATCGCTTTCTAGGCAAAATCTGACCCGTCGGACCTACCGAACCAATAAAGCCAAAACGCCCGGTGCATTGCATCGGGCGTTTTGCTTTCTAAGCGCAAAAAACGAAAGATGATTTACTTCGGCGAGTCATGTCGCTTTCGGCGTGGCTCTCAACTGAACCACCTGCGACTCCTCGCTCACAGTCGAGGTGACCATCGTCGCAATAATCGACTTTAGAGCTAACTGCCCCACGGGCTGACCCTGACTGTTAGTGACCACCAATTCATCGAGCCCCGCTTCAACCAATCGTTTAACCGCCGACTCAAGTGACGTCCCCATGGGTACTGCCAGCGTTGCACCGGCCTTCACCCGTGCAAACGGCCGCATGATTGCCTCGACGCTGATCACCCGCCCCCGATTCACTTCCTTGACGAAGTTAGCAATGTAATCGTCCGCAGGACTCATGACGATCTCCTCGCGGGTGCCTTGTTGCACTACTTCACCGTCACGCAGGATTGCGATGCGATCCCCAATTCGCAGCGCTTCATCAAGATCATGGGTAATGAAGACGATGGTCTTTTTGATCTCTTTCTGCAGGCCCAGGAGTACCGATTGCATGTCCATGCGGATCAGCGGATCAAGGGCCGAGAAGGCTTCATCCATCAACAGGATCGGCGCATCACTGGCCAATGCCCGGGCCAGGCCGACGCGCTGTTGCATGCCACCGGAGAGCTGATTGGGATAGTGATTTTCATAACCTTTGAGCCCAACCCGATCCAACCAACCCATGGCGATCTCTACTTGCCGACCACGGGGCAATCCCTGGATTTCCAGCCCATACACCGCATTGTCGAGCACGGTCCGGTTTGGCAGCAGCGCGAACTTCTGAAACACCATGGAAATTTTATGTCGGCGAAATTCCCGCAGATCGTTCGGGCTCATCTTCAGCACATCCACGCCGCCCACGATGACTTCGCCAGCCGTGGGGTCAATCAATCGGTTGATATGGCGGATCAAGGTCGACTTGCCCGATCCGGAAAGCCCCATGATCACCTGAATGCCCCCGGATGGCATGCTGATGTTGATGTCCTTCAAGCCCAGTACATGACTGTGATTGCTCAGCAGCTCGGCCTTGCTCATGCCCTGTTTGACCCGTTCGATACTGGCGTGCGCCTGGTAACCGAAGATCTTGTAGAGATGCCTGATTTCGATGCCGAAATCGTTGGTCAGATTAGTGGCCATGGACCATCTCCAGATGCTTTTGCAATCTTCTGCCGTAGGCTTGGCTGACCCGGTCGAAGATCACCGCAATGCCGACAATGGCCAGGCCGTTGAACATACCGAGGGTGAAGTACTGATTGGAAATAGCTTTGAGCACCGGTTGCCCCAGCCCTTCAACCCCAATCATCGAGGCGATTACCACCATGGCCAGTGCCATCATGATGGTCTGGTTGATGCCGGCCATGATCGATGGCAATGCCAGGGGTAACTGGACATTTTTCAGTTTCTGCCAACTGGACGAGCCAAAAGCGTCGGCGCACTCCAACATCTCGGCATCGACGTGGCGGATACCGAGATTGGTCAGGCGAATCATCGGCGGCAAAGCGTAGACCACTACGGCAATCAGTCCCGCAACCTTACCGATTCCCAGCAACATCACCACCGGAATCAGGTAGACAAAACTCGGTAGGGTCTGCATCACGTCCAGTATAGGGCTGACCAAGTTCTGCAGACGATTGGAGCGGGCCATGGCAATGCCGGTCGGCAAGCCGATAACAATGGATATCACGGTGCAAACGAAGATCATCGACAGGGTTTTCATGGTGTCGGTCCACATGTCCAGATACCCGATCGCCATCAGCGTGAATATGCAACCCAGGACAATTTTCCAGTTGCGACTGGCGAACCAGGCAATCAAGGCGACCAGCAAAATGATGATCGGCCATGGCGTCGTGGTCATGAACCTCTCGGACTGATTGAGGAAAACTTGCAACGGCTTGAAAAAAGCTTCGAAGCTATCGCCGTAAGTGCTGGTGAAATTGCGAAAGGCACCGTCGATTACCTTTTTCAAGGCCCGGAGTCTTTCATCCTCCATATGTGGAAAGCTCAGTAACCACTCCATGACATTCCCCTTTCGTAGAAGACCGTAAGAACCTGGCAGGTCATTTCAATACATGGGTGTTTTTATTTTTATCGGTGCGCAAGGGTCAATGCAGCATGGCACAACGAACTGCATCGACCCGCGGAATTAAAGCGCAGCCTTGATCTTGCCAGACGCTTCAGGAGTGACCCACTGACTCCAGAGTGCTTCGTTGTTTTTCAGGAAGTACTTGGCCCCTTCCTCACCGGTGGCCTGGTTATCGGTCATCCAGGCAATCAGTTTGTTCACCGTCGCGTTGGACCAGGCGCGCTTGTTCAGGTACGCCATGACGGTCGGAGCGCGGGCGGCGAAGGACTTGGTAGTCAAGGTATACACCCGATCAATCGGCCAGCCATTGGGTTTTGGATCAGGACAGTCGGCGACCGTATTGCAACGCTTCCACTCCACCGGGTCGACCGCATGGCCATTTTCCAGTTTCACCATTGGGTACTTGCCCAACAAGGCGGTAGGTGCCCAATAAAACCCCAGCCAAGGCGCCTTGCGCTCGTAGGCTTTGGCAATGGACCCGTCCAGCGCCGCTGCCGAACCGGTGTCCACCAGCACAAACCCGGCCTTCTCGAACCCATAGGCCTTGTAGAACTGGGCGGTTACCACGGTGCCGCCCCAACCTTGCGGGCCGTTGTAGATCGCGCCCTTTTTCGCGTCGTCAGGGGCCGGGAAGAGTTCGGGATGCTTCTTCACATCGTCGAAACTCTTGAGGTCCGGATGGGCGTCGGCGATGTATTTCGGAATCCACCAGCCTTGAGAGCCACCGTCGGACAATGAGCTCGCTGCCTCAACCAGATTGCCGCTTTGAATACCCGTCTTGGCGACCTCCGGAACCAGGTCGATCCAACCTTCCGGGGCAATATCGGGCCGCCCCTTTTCGACCATGGAGGTGATGGTTGGCACCGTATCCCCCGCCACCAGATCGGCATTACAACCGTAGCCTGCATTGAGAATCAGCTTGTCAACGTTGGCCATCACTTCAGCCGAGTGCCAGTTCATGTTGGCGATCGTCACATCACCACACTCAGACGCTGATACCCAACCACTAAAGGCGACGATTCCTAGTGCAAGTCCCGTCTTCGAGAAAGACTTTATATTCATAAACGCTAACCTCGATTGCGGCCAGAGTTAAGAAGGACCAACTACCGCGTCATTGGACCTTCTTTCGTGTCAGCAGAATGGGCAATTGAACTCATGGAACTGGCGACTGAGGTCGCTGAATCCAGACCTGCTTTTATTATTTTATCGAAGCCGTTGGCAATCATGGCTTCGAGGCCCGCAGCCGTGACGCCGCGGTAGCTGATGAGCGCTTGCAAGAGTTCGTCGACGGAGTGCCCATTCCCTATCAGTTGGCTGGCATCCACCACCACTGCATTTACTGCGCGGTGGGCAATGTCTGGAGGCAAGCCACTGTTCAAGGCATGTTCGAGCATGCTATGAGCCAGTAAAGCCGGGTACGCAGGTCCTGTTCCCACCAGCGCCGTCAAATAGTTCAAATCGCTTTCGGTGAATACTTCATCAGCGCTACCGAAGGTTTCGAATAGCCGCTGGGCGAAGGCTTTCTGCTCATCGGTGACCTCCTGCGTGGCCAGCCAGGGCGTATAGGACTTGCCGATTTCTGCTGCGGCATTGGCCATGGCGCGAATCACCTGCCGGCAGCCGGTACTCTGCACCAGATCTTCAAGGGGGACGCCGGCCATCAAGGAAATCACCAGCTTGTTTTCAGCGAAAATCTGTACGTCAGCAAATTGCTCGGGGCGTACGGACACGATGACCACATCACAACGTTCCACCAGTTCCTGGTTGTCGCGCGTCACCGTCACCTGTGACCACTTGGGACTCGATAATGGATTGCTTGCGGAGCGGTTCGAAAGTACCAACGCATCGGGCTGGATAAAAACCTTATCTAGCATCGCCAGGGCTATCGAGCGGCCAAGCCATCCCGATCCACCGATAATGCCTATCGTGGGTTCTTCGAACATTTGAGCCTGCCTTCGTCAGTCAGAAGTCGTGGTCAGTCAGGGGTAACCGATGAAACCTCATCCATTACATATCCATGGCGGGAGTAGAAGCGTTTCAATTCACGCGCCAGGGGCTCATGGCCGGTAAATATTTTCACGTACTCGGGAATCCGCCGCATTCGCTCCCCGACGTCCTCTCGGGTGTTGGTGCTGATGTAGCCAATCTGTGTCAGGTAAATGGTTCGAGCTCGAACATCGGCAGCGTCGAATGCATAGTCGAAACGCACGAACATCCGGATCAGTGCTTCGCGCCTGGCAATGTCGGCCACCCGGATATGTTCGGCCACTTCGGCGGACTGCAAAGCCCAGCTACGCATGGCAAATTCGAACTGTGAATCGAACAGTTCCGGGCTCAGCCAGCAGTCGAAAACGTTAAGCATTGCCTCGGCAATGCTCTCAGCATAGCACTCGGTCTGAGTGACCAGATTTCCGGTGTTCTTTACCCGCCAACGCTCGATCAATGCTGCCAGCAGCTCTTCGCGGTCCTTGAAAAACCAATAGAAACTGGTTCTCGACAGCCCTAGTTTTTTGGCCAGCGGCATCACTCGCACTGTGTCGACACCGCACTCGGTCAGGCTTTCATACGCCGCGTCGAGCCACCCGTCCAGTGACCCTCTCCAGCCAGTTTCTACTGCTTTGGTTTGTTCGTTCATGGCTCGATCCTAGTCTCTGATCCGAGATCACGCAAGAAAAATGTACACCTATGTCTAGTGTATTGACACAGGTGTACATTTCACCCTAACGTAATTTCAACCTTGGTCCGATGCCCTCTTCCGGAGAGTCTTGACGATGTTGAACGATCCGCTCCTCCAGCCCTATCAGTTGAAGCACCTGACGCTCAGAAATCGCATCATGACCACCGCCCACGAACCGGCC
>NZ_JAMFRV010000757.1 GCF_026224925.1 Pseudomonas sp.
GCTTTTGAAGACTTTGGCTTGTTCCTCAACCTTAGCCACCACTTCAGCCGGTGGAAAAATCAATTCCGCATTGCCCGCTGCCTGCGCGGCGATCTGAATGTTGCAGGCGTATTCCAGAGACTGCAGTAATTGAAATGCATGTTCAACGCTAACCCCCGCCGTCAGCAAACCATGGTTGCGCAAGATCATCACATTCTTGTCCCCAAGGTCCGCCACCAGCCGTTCGCGTTCGTCCAAGTCCAAGGCCACGCCTTCGTAGCCGTGATAAGCCACGCGCCCGGAAAAACCAAGGGAATGCTGGGAAATCGGCAACAAACCGCCCTTCTGTGCTGAAACCGCAATCCCGTCGCGGGTATGCGTGTGCAATACCGCCTGCAAATCATGCCGTGCCGCGTGAATTGCGCTGTGGATAACATAACCGGCGTAGTTGATGCCGAGGCCAGTAGGATCATCGACAATCGTCCCGTCGATATCGACCTTGACCAGGTTCGAGGCGGTGATTTCATCGAACAGCAGGCCGAAGGCATTGATCAGAAAGTGCTCGTCCGGACCGGGCACCCGCGCCGAGAAATGAGTGTAGATGTGGTCAGTCCAGCGCTTGAGCGCGGCCAACCGATAGGCCGCTGCCAGTTTAACCCGCACCTCCCACTCTTGCGGGGTGACGCGATCACGAACGCTCGGCGCATTCTGCTGGACTGGCAAGGAACTGACGTTGCTCATGGCATAACTCCGTTAGGTCTTGAAGACGTATCGGAGCAGCCTAAGCGCATCATAAAACATTTAAAAATGACATTTTCTTCTAAGCTAATTATTAATATTTTTTATGAAGGGTACTGTCGGCGCTCAAGCAGCGTCGCGAGTCTGACGCAGCGACTCGGCCACCAAGCTGCCAAAGGCTGCAACAGGCCCCTGCAAGTTGCCGAGAAAGCGCGGATAAATCAGCCACAAATCCATCACTGGCTTGAAATCCTTGAGTGGCATGACCGCCAACTGCTCACGGTGCGCGCTACGCTCCAGCAACGGTCGCGGTACCAGCCCCAAGCCCATGCCGTCAGCGACCAAACCCAATTGCAGCTCGGTACCAAAGGTTTCCAGATTGACCTTCAAACTCAGCCCCTGGTCAGTCAAGGTGCGTTGCAAGCCTGCGCGAAAGCCGCAACCGTCGGGATTCAGTACCCAACCCAGCTCGTAACAGTCTGACAATTTAACCGGCTTTTTCGGCAGCGCCGCTTTGGCACATACCACTACCAACTCCATTTTGCCGATGGATTCACCGACGATGTTTTCCGGAAAAATCTTGCCCGCCGGGAACAACGCAGCAGCAGCGTCCAGTTCACCCTTTTCGATCTTGCCGATCAGGTTGCTACCCCACCCCGTCAGCACTTGAGCGCGCAGATCCGGGAACTCGGCGCGCAGATGCTTGAGCGCATCCAGCAACACCACATCGCCAACGGTCTGCGGAACCCCAAGGCGCAACAGACCGCTGGGCGGCGTATCGCTGGCGACCAGCTCACGCAGCGAATCCATTTCCCGCAGGATGCCCAAACACTTCTGGTACACCTGCAAGCCCATGGACGTAGGCTTAAGCGGCTTGGTGTTGCGATCAAACAACTCGACCCCGAGCGCCTGCTCGAAATTCTGCACCCGGCGAGTGATGGCCGGCTGGGTCAAATCCAGTGACTCAGCCGCAAGGCTGATAGATTGACAGCGAATCACCGCGACAAACGCATCGATATCATCAATTTTCATTCGGACCGCGCATAGTAAAAGAGTCTGGAAATAGTCAAAAAGCATAATGCCAATAAGGCCATATCGCCAAGCACATCGAGTGCTGTCCATACGCCAAAAAGAAATTAAATGCATTTTCGTTATAACCTAATCATCAAAAAATAGCATATTAACTTCCAGCATTATGTTTATATTTCTCAAACCACACCGTATTCAGCACTGGCTTCGGAACTACCTTCGGAACTCTCATGACCCAAACCCGACACCCGGAACGACTCAGAGCCTTCATCGGCGCGCTGGCTGAACTGATCGACAGCAACCCACGCGAAGGCGACTTGTTGCATCGCGGTGGCAAACTGTTGTCGCAACTGGTCAGCTATGACGACTGGCTGCCCGACGACTACGCCATCCCTGACCCACAGCGTTATCAACAGTTTTTGCTGCACGCGGACTCACGCCAGCGCTTTTCCGTGGTCAGTTTTGTTTGGGGACCGGGTCAGAGCACGCCCATTCATGACCACCGTGTCTGGGGTCTGATCGGTATGTTACGCGGTGCCGAATATTCTCAAGGTTTTGCCCGCAGCGAAGACGGTCGACTCGAACACGAGGGCCCGGCTATCCACCTGCAGCCCGGCCAGGTTGAAGCGCTGTCGCCACGCAGCAACGATATTCATCAGGTGCGTAACGCATTCGACGATCAAGTGTCCATCAGCATCCACGTGTACGGCGCCAACATCGGCGCTGTAAAGCGGGCGGTGTATCAACCCGACGGCTCAGAGAAGCTGTTTATTTCCGGTTATTCCAACGCTTTTCTCCCGAATATCTGGGACCTGTCTAAAGAGGACCAACACCAATGAGTAACCTCGCCACCCGATCCTTCGCCGACATCCGTCGTGCGCTGCTGGCCCATGAAGAACTGGCGCTGGTGGACGTCCGCGAAGAGGCACCGTTTGCTGAAGCTCACCCGTTGTTCGCGGCTAACATCCCGCTGTCGAAGCTCGAACTGGAAGTGCTCTCGCGCATTCCCCGGCTCGATACCGCCATCACGGTGTACGACAAC
>NZ_JAMFRV010000758.1 GCF_026224925.1 Pseudomonas sp.
AAAACCCTTGTCGGAGCGCGCGTGCCCGGGTGGGGCCGGGGGTCGCGCTCGACCTACGGGGTCCAAAATTTACGCGTGCTTCGCTGCAAAGGGCGGGCACGCGCGCTCCTACAGTTTCGGGGCGTCTGAACTGTTATTGATAACCTTTAGGAAACGGATTCGGCTCGATCAGCCCGGACTCGTAGATCACTTTGAACTGGCCGTCAGGCTGGACTTCGCCGATGCGTGACTTGCTCCACAGGTGGTGGTTTTCGTGAATTTTCACGTAGCCTTCCGGGGCGTTGTTCAGCTCGATACCTGGGGATGCGGCAACCACTTTGTCGACGTCGAAGCTGCCGGCTTTTTCAACGGCTGCTTTCCACAACCATGGGCCTAAGTAAGCCGCCTGGGTGACATCACCCATGACCGAATCTTTGCCGTACTTAGCTTTGAAGGCGGCAACGAAGGCTTTGTTGGCCGGGTTGTCGAGGCTCTGGAAGTACTTCATCGAGGCGTAGAAACCCGCCATGTTTTCGCCACCGATACCGACCAGCTCATCCTCGGTCACCGACAGGGTCAGCAGGGTTTGTTTGCTCGAGTCCACGCCCGCAGCTTTCAGCTGTTTGTAGAACGCTACGTTGGAACCACCCACGACTGCGGCGAACACCACGTCAGGCTTTTTCAGTTTGACTTTGTTGATCAGCGAGCCGAATTGGGTGTTGCCCAATGGGTAGTAGTCTTCGCCAACCACGGTGCCGTGCAGAACGTTTTCGATGTGCTTGCGGGCGATCTTCATGGAGGTGCGCGGCCAGATGTAATCCGAACCGATCAAGTAGAAGGTCTTGGCACCTTTGGTTTTGGCGATCCAGTCGAGGCTGGCGAGGATTTGCTGAGTCGCTTCCTGGCCGGTGTAGATCACGTTTTTCGACTGCTCAAGCCCTTCGTAAAAGGTCGGGTAGTAGAGCAGACCGTTTTCTTTCTCGAACACCGGCAGCACCGCTTTGCGCGAGGCTGAGGTCCAGCAACCGAAGACTGCCGCTACCTTGTCGCCCACCAGAAGCTTCTTGGCTTTCTCAGCGAAGGTCGGCCAATCAGACGCCCCGTCTTCTTGAATGATCTTGATCTGACGACCGAGGATGCCGCCCGATGCGTTGATCTGGTCTATCGCCAAGCGTTCGGCTTGAATCGAACCGGTTTCAGAAATCGCCATGGTTCCGGTTGCCGAGTGCAACTGACCGACTGTCACTTGCGTCGGGGTCACCGCCAGCCCGGTGCTGTTGGCGTCATCGGCCATCACCCCTTGGCTGAACACCCCAGCCGCAATCAGCGAGAGCGCAGCAGCACCCAATGCCAATCGGCGAGGAAGAAAGCGTTTCGCGCCTGTCAGTCGTGAATCCATGTTCCCGCTCCTGTGCTTATGAATCGCTACTTACTCGCCTGAAAAGACGGTGTAACGAGTTGAAACAAGCATGAGCGGGACGACGCAAACGCAATATACGCAGCTTGACGTACCGGCCTACGTCATTTGACGTAGGGCTAAAAATACAGCCGAGGTGCATGCTGGCGCAGGCGTCACCCAACCGATCATTTATTCGCGGGCGCGTGTTTATCGGTTTTACCGGCATGGAAGTTGCTATCCATAGCCTGTGCCTCGTTGCTCCTCTTCAGGAAATTCATCCGTGCGCCCTTCCAGTTCCCAACGAATCGTCAAGGTCCGCCGCGACTACAACAGCCTGGTCGCCGACGAGACGATGGAAGATTACGCGCTGCGCTTCACGCCAAAATCGTTTCGCAAATGGTCTGAATTTCGCATCGCCAACACCGCCGTCGGCGCTGTGTCATTCCTTGCGCTGGAAGCCATCGGCGGCGCATTGGTCATGAGCTACGGATTTACCAATACCTTCTGGGCGATCCTTGCCGCAGCGTTTGTGATTTTCTTCACCGGCTTGCCCATCAGCTACTACGCCGCCCGCTACGGCGTGGACATGGATTTACTGACCCGCGGCGCCGGTTTCGGCTACATCGGTTCGACCATCACCTCGCTGATCTACGCCAGTTTCACCTTTCTGTTTTTCGCCCTGGAAGCGGCAATCATGGCCTTGGCATTGGAGCTGTATTTCCACATCCCAATTGCCTTGGCCTACGTGTTGTGTTCGATCATCGTCATCCCATTGGCGGCCTATGGCATCACCCTGATCAGCCGATTACAGATGTGGACCCAGCCGTTGTGGCTAGTGTTGTTGACCCTGCCCTATCTGTTCGTGATCTGGAAAAACCCCGACGCACTGATGCAACTGGGCAGTTTCTCCGGGCGTGAAGGCGAAGGCGGCACCTTCAATTTGCTGTTTTTTGGCGCAGGCTTCAGCGTGGCCTTGTCGTTGGTAACGCAAATTGGCGAGCAAGTGGACTATTTGCGCTTCTTGCCAGAGAAAACCCGACGCAACCGCAACCGTTGGTGGGCCGCATTGCTGATGGCAGGTCCGGGTTGGATTATCCCCGGCGCACTTAAAATTCTCGGCGGCGCGTTCCTCGCGTTTCTCGCCCTGCAACACGAAGTGCCCATCGAACGCGCGGTGGAACCGACGCAGATGTACTTGGTGGCGTTCCGTTACGTGTTTACCTCCCCGGAATGGGCGCTGACCGCGATGATGCTGTTCGTGATCATCTCGCAGATGAAAATCAACGTGACCAATGCCTACGCCGGGTCACTGGCGTGGTCGAACTTCTTTGCCCGTGTCACCCATAGCCACCCCGGCCGAGTGGTGTGGCTGGTGTTCAATGTCGCCATTGCCTTGGTGCTGATGGAACTGGGGGTATTCGACGCCATTGAACAGGTGCTGGGGTTGTACGCCAACGTGGCGATCGCCTGGATCGGCGCGCTGGTGGCAGACCTGGTGATCAACAAACCGCTGGGCTTATCGCCGGGCTATATCGAATTCAAACGCGCGCACCTCTACGACATCAACCCGGTGGGCGTCGGTGCGATGTTGGTCGCCTCATTCCTGTCGGTACTCGCGCATTTCGGCGTGTTCGGCGACCTTGCTCAAGCCGCATCGCCAATGATCTCGCTGATCACTGCGCTGATCGTGGCGCCGCTGATCGCCTGGCTGACAAAGGGCCGTTACTACATCGCCCGGCGCAGTGATCCGTTGCAGCTATACCCGCATGGCCCGCAAACGACACTTAGCTGCGGCCTGTGCAGCAACGCGTTCGAGACCCCGGACATGGCCTACTGTCCGGCGTACGGTTCGCCTATTTGTTCGTTGTGTTGCTCGCTGGACGCCCGCTGCGCCGACCAGTGCAAACCACGGGCGCGGTTGTCGATGCAGTTCGAAGACCTGATCAGCCGGTTTTTTCCAAGGCTTGCGCAGAGGTATTTACACTCACGTCTGGCGCATTACCTGGGCCTGCTGACGGTGCTGGTGCTGATGCTGTCCGGGGCGCTGGCGCTGATTTTCAGTCAGGTCTCCCATGGCCTGTTGCAGCAATCGCCAGCAGTACACCAAACCTTATGGGTGGCGTTTCTCAAAGCCTTTTTCACCCTCTGTGTGTTCGCCGCCATTCTTGCCTGGTGGGTGGTGTTGACCCGGGAAAGTCGCCGGGTTGCGCTGGAAGAGTCGGACCGTCAGACCGCGCTGCTGATGCAAGAGATCGACGCGCACTACAAGACCGACCAAGCGCTGCAAAAAGCCAAAGAGGCCTCAGAAGCGGCCAACGCGGCGAAAAGTCGTTACGTCACCGGCCTCTCCCACGAACTGCGCACGCCGTTGAACAGCATCATGGGCTTCACCCAAATTCTGCAACGCGACGTCACCACGCCGTTCGCCCAACAAGATGTGCTGGCGACCATCCGCCGTAGCAGTTCGCACTTGCTGTCGCTGATCGACGGCCTGTTGGACGTCGCCAAAATCGAGGCCGGCAAACTGCGGCTGGAGCCGTCGGAAATTCTGTTTCAGGAGTTCATCCACGACTTGGAGCAGATGTTCGAACCCACCGCGCGTGGCAAGGGGTTGGGCTTTCGTCTTGAGGTTATTGGGCGGATGCCGGGCGTCGTGCGCGGCGATGAGAAACGCGTCCGGCAGATCCTTATCAATCTGCTGGGCAACGCAGTTAACTTCACCGACAGCGGCGAGGTATGCCTGCGGGTCAGCTATCGCCGGGAAACGGTGATCTTCGACATCATCGACACCGGCATTGGTATCGCGCCTGAGCAGATCGAACTGATTTTCCAACCCTTCGAACGTGGCGGTCTGGTGCGCCAGGACAACGGCGTAGGCCTGGGATTGACCATCACCCGGATGTTGACCGCCTTAATGGGCGGCGCGCTGTCCGTCACCAGCGAACCGGGCAAAGGCACGCAGTTTCAAGTGAAGTTATTCCTGTCCGAGGTACGGGTGCCAAAAGCCGTGGTGCACAGCGACCACGACATCATTGCGTACGAAGGCCACCGGCGTCTGATTCTGGTGGTGGACGACCACATCGAACACCGCAAAGTCATCAGCGGCATGTTGACGCCGCTGGGCTTCGACGTGGCCCAGGCGGCCAACGGTCAGGAGGCAATTCGTCAGGTGTCACTGCTGCACCCGGATCTGATCCTGATGGACCTGTCGATGCCGGACATGGATGGCAGGGAGACCAGCCGCTTGATCCGACGCAACGCAGCATCATTGGCGCCGATTATTGTGATTTCAGCCAACGCCAACCCACTGACCGAGGACAAGGATCAGCTCTCGCCGCCGGTGTGCAACGACTACCTGGTCAAGCCAGTGCATTTTCCGCAACTGCTGGAACTGATTCAACGCCATTTGCAATTGCAATGGGTGAGGCGCCTGCGCGTGGAAACGATAAGCAAAAGCCCTTGGGTGTTGCCGCCCCGCGCAGACTTGGAAGAGCTGTACGAACTCTGCGGCCTCGGTTATGTGCGCGGGATTCAAACCAAGCTCGACACCATCGAGCGCGACAGCCTCACCAGCGCCAGCTTCGTCACCGACATGCGCGCCTTGGCCAAAGGCTTTCGCCTGGATGAACTCAGCTTCAAGCTAAAGGAGGCGCTCAATGAACGCTCTGATTCCGTACGCTGAAAAGGGCGTGATCCTCATCGTCGACGACACGCCGGAAAACCTCGCGTTGCTCTCCGATGCATTGGAAGACGCCGGCTATCTGGTGTTGGTGGCCCTGGACGGCAGCAGCGCATTGAACCG
Organism: Pseudomonas sp.; assembly: GCF_026224925.1. Lineage (GTDB taxonomy): Bacteria > Pseudomonadota > Gammaproteobacteria > Pseudomonadales > Pseudomonadaceae > Aquipseudomonas. The sequence goes on from NZ_JAMFRV010000758.1 coordinate 5,181, forward strand.
CATCCAGCGCCGCCGCCCGGACTTGATATTGCTCGACGCGTTGATGCCCGGCTTGGATGGCTTTGAAACCTGTCGGCAGATCAAATCCCAGCCCGACACCGCCAACATTCCGGTGCTGTTCATGACCGCGCTGACCGACAGCGAACACGTGGTCAAAGGCTTCGAAGCAGGCGCCATCGACTACGTGACCAAGCCCATCGAATGTAACGAAGTGCTGGCTAGAGTCGCATCGCACCTGCGCACGGCGCGGATTCTGCAGTCAGCACGTCAGCCATCACTGCCGGTTAATGCCGGGTTCGACAACAAACCGGCCAACGAAAAACTCGCCCGGCGCTTTAAACTGACTGAACGAGAGATTGAAGTGCTGCGCTGGGTTTCATGCGGGAAGACCAATAAGGACATCGCCGATATTTTGCAGTTAAGCCCCAGGACCGTGAACAAGCATCTGGAGCATATCTATATCAAGCTTGGGGTTGAGACCCGGACGGCGGCGACATCGGTGGCCATGGCGGCGATGACCGAGGGTGCGGGGATGGCGGTGAGTGGGCGGTGAACGCGCGTTTTCAAGTCGATTGAAGATCCGGTGGGAGGGAACTTGTTTACGAAGGATTCACTGCGGTGATTCAGATATACCGCGCCGCTTTCTTCGCGAACAAATTCGCTCCCACCGGAAAGGTGTTGATTACAAATTAACGATACGAGCCATCTTGTCGGCGAGGCGCTCTACAAGACACCCCGCCGAATCTGAATCAAGGCATCCCCAACCAATTCGGCAACGCCAGCGACACAAACGGTACGTACGTCACCAACACCAGGAACACCAACAGAATCGACAGCCACGGCAACGCCGCTCGAATAGTCTGGCCCAGGGTCAGTCCGGTCACCGCAGAGGTCACGAACAAGTTGAGCCCAACCGGTGGGTGCACCAGGCCGATTTCCATGTTGACCACCATGACGATGCCGAGGTGGATCGGGTCGATGCCCAGCTTCATGGCGATGGGGAAGAAGATCGGCGCCAGGATCAGGACGATGGCTGACGGTTCCATGAAGCTGCCTGCGACCAACAAGACGATGTTGACCATGATCAGGAAGCCAATGGGCGTCAGTCCTTCGGAGACCACCCAGTTGGTGATTTGCTGGGGAATCTGTTCGGTGGTCAGTACGTGAGCGAAGAGCATGGCGTTGGCGATGATAAACATCAGCATCAGCGCCAGTCGTCCGGAGTCCATCAGCACTCGCGGGCAGTCACGGACTTTCATGTCTTTGTAGACAAACAGCGCGACAAACGCCGAGTACACCGCCGACACGGCTGCGGCTTCAGTCGGGGTGAACAGGCCGCTGTAGATACCGCCCAAGACGATTACCAGCAACAGCAATCCCCAGAACGCCCGGCGCGCGGTGCGCAACCATTCGCGGAAAGTAACCCGTGGCTGGGCCGGCAGTTTCTTGATCCGGGCGACGATGTAGATCACCACCATCAGGCTTAAGCCGAGCACGATGCCGGGAACGATACCGGCGATGAACAGTTTGCCGACCGAGGTTTGAGTGGCAGACGCGTAGACCACCATCACAATCGACGGCGGCACCAGAATTCCCAGGGTGCCGGCGTTGCAGATGATCCCGGCGCCGAACTCTTTTGGATAACCGGAACGGACCATACCGGCCACAGCGATGGAGCCCACCGCAGCCACAGTGGCTGGCGACGAACCGGATAACGCAGCGAAGAGCATGCACGCCAGCACCGCAGCAATCGCCAAGCCGCCGCGGATATGTCCGACGCAGGCGTTGGCGAAGTCGATAAGCCGTTGCGCCACGCCGCCAGTGGTCATGAATGCACCGGACAGCAGGAAAAATGGAATCGCCAGCAAGGTGTAGGCGTCAGAGGTTTCGAACAGCTTTATCGCCAGCGAACTCAACGAGTCAGGGCTGAACATCAGGATCGACAGCGCCCCGGACAAACCCAAAGAAATTGCGATGGGAACGCCTAGAAACATGAACACGAACAACAACAGGAACAGACAAAGAACCGCCATCAGTGTTGCTCCTCGTTATGACTGGCCAGTTTGCTGGCTTCTGCGGCTTCGTCTGCGAGCCCAAGGCCGAATTGGCGATGGGTAAACAGGCGCCAGAATATTTCCAGGTAGCGAATAACGACCATGGCAAAACCGATGGGTACGATCACCGCGATGTCAGACAGTTTGACGCCGAATTTATCAAGGTCTTCGGCACCGATATTGGCGGTGAATAACGCGGTCAACCATTTGAAACTGGCCACCATGAACAAGCCTGCATAGGCCAGGCAGCACAGGCAGGCGATCATCGCCAGCCAGCGTTGAACCCGACGTGGCGTCAGCTTGACCACCGCGTCGACGCCCAAATGGCCAGCAGTGCGCACGCCGTAGGACATGCCGAAGAAAATCAGCCAGCCAAACAGAGCCTTGGTCAGCGCCACGCTCCAGGTCATTTCCTGGGCGTAACCCATCAGGTGGTCACCGATGTTGGCGAAAAAATCGCGGCTGAAGGCCCACTTGTCACTCAACGCATAGAACAGCGTGTAGATGTTGTTGAGCATCACGTAGACGAATGTCACCAGCGTCATGGCGGCCAGCAGGAAGGCGATGAAGGCTTCCTCCAGGTGCTCCCAGAGTCGCATCAGCGATTGCATAAAAATGCTCCGAACGTAGAAAAGGCGGCTGCTCAGATCAGAGCAGCCGCGCAGACATTGCTGCCTGTCGAGACTTAGGGCGCTTTGTTGGACTCGTCAGCAGCCTTGATCAAATCAGGGCCGATCTCCGCCGAGAACTTGTCCCACACTGGGCGCATGGTTTCGCGCCAGGCCGCACGTTGCTCTGGGGTCAGCACGATGATTTCGCTGGTGTGCGCGTCGATGATTTTCTGCTTGGCGGTCTGGTTAAGTGCTTCCGCCTGCTTGTTCACTTCGACGGTGACTTCAGCCAGGATCTTTTCCAGTTCGGTACGAATGTCCGGTGGCAGGCCATTCCAGAACTTGACGTTAGTGATCACCATGTAGTCGATCAAGCCGTGGTTGGATTCAGTGAAGTACTTTTGCACTTCATTGACCTTCTGGCTTTCATAGTTGGACCAGGTGTTCTCGGTGCCGTTGACCGTGCCGGTCTGTAACCCTTGATACACCTCGTTGAAACCCATTTTTCGTGGGTTGGCGTGCAGTGCGACGAACTGCGCTTCCAGTACGCTGGACGCCTGAACCCGGAACTTCAAACCACGGGCATCTTTGGGATCATGCAACGGTTTGTTGGACGAGAGTTGCTTCAGGCCGTTGTGCCAGTAAGCCAGGCCGTGGATGCCCTTGTCATCCATCGAACTGAGCAAGGCCTTGCCCTGCGGCCCCTCTTGGAAGCGGTCGACAGCGGCCAGGTCGTTGAATAGGAAGGGCAAGTCATAGAGTTGGGTTTGTTTGGTGTATTGCTCGAACTTGGCCAAGGACGGCGCCAACATTTGCACGTCGCCCAGCAACAGCGCTTCCATTTCTTTGCCGTCACCGAACAGCGAGGAGTTGGCGTAGACCTCGACTTTTACTTTGCCCGCCAGACGCTCTTCGACGAGCTTTTTGAAGAGCAAGGCGCCCTGCCCTTTGGGAGTATTTTCCGCCACTACGTGGGCAAACTTGATGACGATGGGGTCGGCTGCCTGGGTCAGGCTGGCCATGGTCATTGCGGCGGCGCATAGCAGCGCCCGGGACACCTTGAACATCGATTTCACCTTTATTGTTGTGATTATTCTTCTGAGAAGCAGTGCAGCGGTGCAGCTAAATCGGGAGATGCCGGTATGAGCACGATGCACAACGCCGAGCGTTTAGAGAATCCGCATTTCCATAAGCCAGCATTCGGCCTAGGTTAACGCCAGCGCTAAAAGCCGCTGGGCACGGATTAACACCGGCGCGTCGACCATTTGCCCATCGATTTGAAACGCGCCGAGGCCGTGGCTGCTGGCGTCTACGACCCGCTGTGCCCACGCCAACGTCTGCGCATCCGGGGCGAGTGCCTGGTGAATCACTGGGATTTGTTTTGGGTGAATGCACAGCGCGCCGGCGAAGCCCATTTCGTAGGCGTGGCGAATGGAGGTGTGCAGTCCTTCTGGGTCGTCGATGGCCGGGTGCACGCCATCCAGCGGCGGCAACAAGTTGGCGCCTCGCGAGTGCAGCAGCAATGCAACGCGGGCTTGATCGAGGACGAACTGAGCGGCGAGTGAGCCGTTGCTGAGGTTCAGGTCTAACGCCAGATCCAAGGCACCGAATGACAGGCGCTGAACACCCTTTGCTGCGGCAATTTCAGCCAGTTTTAACAGCCCACGGGCACTTTCGATGATCGGCCAGATGGGTTTTCCTGTTACCGCAACAGCGTCGACTTGGGTAGCACTTTCGACTTTTGGCAACAGCACACCGCACACGCCCGATTGCTGTTGGCAGAAGGCGATGTCTGCGGCATGTTCAGCGTGTTCCGGGGCGTTGATTCGGACCCAAACGGATGCCTGCGGGGTGGCTTGCAGGAACGCCGCGAGATTATCCCGGGCTTGGCGCTTGAGGGGCTCTTCTACGGCGTCTTCAAAATCGACGATGACTGCATCAGCCCCAGCGGCCAGCGCCTTGGCAAAACGTTCAGGTCGGCTGCCGGGCACAAACAGTGCGGAGCGAATGGTGGGGCCGGACATGGTGAGTTCCTTTTTTTCGGTATTCAATTCACACAAATATTCAAAGGCAAAACACGATCCCCCGGTAGGAGCGAACTTGTTCGCGAATGGCCATAACGCGGTCCGTCAGACAAACCTCACCGACCGCTTCCCGAACAAGTTCGGTCCCACAGGATCTCGGTACGCCACAAATCCCGGTAGGAGCGAACTTGTTCGCGAAGGCCACAACGCGGTCCGTCAGACAAACCTCACCGACCGCTTCCCGAACAAGTTCGGTCCCACAGGATCTCGGTACGCCACAAATCCCGGTAGGAGCGAACTTGTTCGCGAAGGCCACAATGCGGTCCGTCAGACAAACCGCGCCGCCCGCTTCGCGAACAAGTTCGGTCCCACAGGATCTCGGATATCCACAGATCATGGTCTGCCTTCAAACCACTCCAGTTGCTTGCAAACGCGCCTGGTCTTCGGCGGAGAAGCCTAGCTCGGCAAGGATTCCCACTGTGTGTTCACCCAACCCTGGCACGGCATCCATACGTGGAGTGAAAGCAGCATTGCGCCCCGGTGGCAGCAGCGCAGGGAGTTTGCCGGCTGGGCTGTCGACTTCACGCCAGCTGTCGCGAGCTTTAAGTTGCGGGTGATCCCACACGCCTTGCATGTCGTTGACCCGAGCGCTGGCAATTTGCGCGGTTTCCAGTCGGGCCACCACCTCGTCGACGGTCAGTTGTGAAAAGCCATCAACGATGATCTGACGCAGCGCTTCGCGGTTCGCCGAGCGTTTAAAATTCGCCGAGAAACGCTCGTCGGTCGTCAACGCCACATCGAGCAGCACCTTCTCGCAAAACAGCGCCCATTCACGCTCGTTCTGCAACCCGAGCATGACCGTGTCGCCGCCCTTGGTGGGAAACGGGCCGTACGGGTAAATAGTTGAATGAGCGGCACCCGCGCGAGGCGGCGGCGCTGCACCTTCAAAGGCGTAATACATCGGGTAGCCCATCCACTCCACCAGGCTTTCCAGCATGCTCACGTCGATCCGGCTGCCGATGCCGGTTTTATCGCGCAACATCAACGCGGCCATAATGCCGCTGTAGGCATACATGCCTGCGGCGATATCAGCGACGGAGCAACCGGCTTTAGCCATTTGCTCTTCACCCGGGCCGCCGGTGACGGAAAGAAAGCCGCCTTCGCTTTGAATCAACAGGTCGTAGGCTTTTTTCTTTTCATACGGGCCACCCTCGCCGTACCCCGAGATATCGCAGACGATCAGCCGAGGAAAGCGTTCCTGCAGCGCTTCAAACGATAAACCCATGCGCGCAGCGGCGCCCGGTGCCAGGTTCTGCACCAGCACATCAGCTTTGCCCAACAGGCCCATGAGAATGTCGCCCGCCTCGTCCTGTTTCAGGTCCAGGGTCAGGCTTTCCTTGGAGCGATTGGTCCAGACAAAATGCGACGCCAGACCGTTTACGCGCTCGTCGTAACCACGGGCGAAATCACCGCTGCCGGGGCGTTCGATCTTCACTACGCGGGCACCTAGATCGGCCAACTGCCGGGTGCAGAACGGCGCGGCAATTGCGTGTTCGAGGCTAATGACAGTGATGCCGTCCAGTGGACGTGGGGGGTGTTGGGTGGTCATGTTTCTGTACCTCAGGTGATGCCAAACCTGTAGGAGCTGCCGCAGGCTGCGATAAGTGATGAATCACGACCGGTTCCCGGTCGATCGCAGCCTTCGGCAGCTCCTACAGGGGTTGGTATCTAAATGAAATTATTTAGTTCTACGGCATCGCGCAGTTGCCAGACTTTTTCGATCAAGCCTTTGCCCTGCTCCACCGTTCGCGCCCCAGAGAACGCCAGCAGGCGCTGGAATTTATCTTCCAGTTCTGGCCGCGACAGGGTGTTGCCGGGATCGCCTTTCGGTTCGTCGATGGCAGCGGTCAGCGTGCGCCCGTCAGTGGTGGTAACGATCACCCGACCCAACCAGCGAGCTGGATAAGCGCCGTCGACTTCGCTGTCGAGTTCCATGCTGACCTTTTCGCGAAACGCCGCGACGTTGGGGTCAGTCAACGCCGATTGCTGAAACTCAATCAATTGCGCATTACCATGGACCGCGATCAAACCCAACACCGCGCCCATGGAGAACTTGGCCTGGTGCACGGTTTGTGGCACCACTACCCGACCCAATACATCGATGGCCGCCTGGTGGACAAGGGTTCTGACGCTGGTGATCTGCTCATGGTGCAAACCTTCACGCTGCATCAAGTGCAGCAAGGCGTCGGCTGCGGGATGGGTGTGGCGGCACGAAGCGTGGAATTTGAAGGAGGTTTCGGCCAACGCCCAGCGTGTGCCCAAACGGTCAGACAATTTGCTCGGATCAGAATCACGAGACATCCCGGCAGCCATCCCTTGATCGCCCTCAAGAATGTTGCGGGCGCCGGTCAGTCCGTCGAGGGTCATGTAAGCGGCGAGTAAACCATCGGCAGCAGCTTTGGCGGTGTGCAGCTGTTTGGAGTCGGCAGCATCGCGCAGAAACTCCCACAAGCCTGCCGCCTGAGTGCCCGCGCTACCCAGTACATTAATAAATTGTTCTTTGTCGAAGCCAAGCAATTTGCCTACCGCCACCGCAGCAGCCAAGGTGCCTACCGTCGCCGTGGTGTGGAACACCGTGTAATGCGAGCGGCCCATGAATTCGCCGATGCGAATCCCGGCTTCATAGCCAGCGACTGACGCCAACAGCAGTTCACGACCAGATTTACCCAAGTCTTGAGCCGCCGCTAAAACCGCAGGGAAAACCACGGTGGCCGGGTGCAGTACCGAGCTGTTGTGCAAATCGTCCTGCTCAACCAAATGCGAGGACGCAGCGTTAACCAGCGCAGCAAAATAAGCGGAGGTGCCACGGCCATTGACCAGGATTTTCGCCGGGCCATCACTCGGCCCCATGCGCTGCGCATAACGCTCGAATAACGGGATCGGGTGTGAGCCCTGGCTGGCCAGCGCCGAGCCGAGCCAGTCGAGAAACAGGTCTTCGGTACGGTCGAGCACAGCGTTCGGAATGTCGTCGTATTTCAGCTCGGCCAGGAAACCGACCAGCGCTTGGGTATGGCTCATGATCGTGTCCTCAGAAGCTGCGTGGCAGTTCGAGCAGGTGCTCGGCGACGTACGAAAGAATCAGGTTGGTAGAAATCGGCGCTACTTGATAAAGGCGGGTTTCGCGGAACTTGCGCTCGACGTCATATTCACAGGCAAAGCCGAAGCCGCCGTGGGTTTGCAGACAGGCATTGGCCGCTTCCCATGAAGCTTTGGCCGCGAGGTACTTGGCCATATTGGCGCTGGCCCCGGCATTGATGCCGCTGTCGTATTCCTCACAGGCACGCCAGCGCATCAAGTCAGCCGCTTCGATTTCGATGTGGGCTTCGGCGATGGGGAATTGCACGCCCTGGTTCTGCCCGATCGGCCGGCCAAACACCACCCGATCACGGGCGTAGGCACTGGCTTTTTCGACGAACCAACGGCCGTCACCGATGCATTCAGCAGCAATCAAGGTGCGCTCGGCGTTCAGGCCATCGAGGATGTACCTGAAGCCTTTACCTTCCTCACCGATCAGGCTGTCGAGAGGCAGTTCCAGGTTGTCGAAGAACAGTTCGTTGGTCTCATGGTTGACCATGTTGGCAATCGGTTGCACGGTCATGCCGTTGCCAATCGCTTCGCGCAGGTCCACCAGGAAGATCGACATGCCTTCGGACTTCTTCTTGACCTCGGCCAGCGGCGTGGTGCGCGCCAGCAAGATCATCAGGTCGGAATGCTGAACCCGGGAGATCCAGACTTTCTGCCCATTGATCACGTACTTGTCGCCCTGTTTCACGGCGGTGGTCTTGATCTTGGTGGTGTCGGTGCCGGTGCTGGGTTCAGTCACTGCCATGGATTGCAGGCGCAGTTCACCGCTGGCCAGCTTCGGCAAGTAATAGCTTTTCTGTGCATCGCTGCCGTGGCGCAGCAGGGTGAACATGTTGTACATCTGACCATGGACGGTGCCGGAGTTGCCGCCGCAGCGATTCACT
>NZ_JAMFRV010000759.1 GCF_026224925.1 Pseudomonas sp.
GTTCGAAATCCTGCCGGGCCATCGAGGTAGGCCTTAATCGCAGTCTGTTTAAATGAGGCTGTATACCTGTTCATGCAAAACACCCAAAAAGTCAGATGGGTGTCCAACTTTTTGGGTGCAGTTCAGAATCGTGCAATCCGAAGGTCCCTTGTGGGAGCGAATTCATTCGCGAATAGCAACAACGCGGTGTTTCAGGCAAGCCGCGTCGTCTGCTTCCCGATATAAATTCGGTCCTACGGAAATCCGGATCAGCCTTTCCACACCTGCGGGTTAACCAAATCCTGTGGCTTCTCACCTAGCAGCGCGCTGCGCAGGTTGTGGTACGCGCGATCGGCCATGGCCTGGCGTGTTTCGTCGGTCGCAGAACCAATGTGCGGCAGGGTCACTGCGTTGCTCAACTGGAACAGCGGTGATTCGGCCAGCGGTTCTTTTTCGTAAACATCCAGGCCAGCACCGCGAATCGTGCCGTTCTGCAGGGCCTCGATCAGTGCCAGCTCGTCAACCACCGGGCCCCGGGAGATGTTGATCAGGATCGCACTGGACTTCATCAGCGCCAGTTCACGCTTGCCGATCAGGTGCTTGGTCTTTTCGCTCAAGGGCACCACGAGGCAGACGAAGTCCGATTCGGCGAGCAACTGATCAAGGCTGCGAAACTGCGCGCCCATCTGTTGTTCCAGATCGGTCTTGCGGCTGTTGCCGCTGTACAGGATCGGCATGTTGAAACCGAAGTGCCCACGTCGAGCGACAGACGCGCCGATGTTACCCATGCCGACGATGCCCAAGGTTTTGCCATGCACATCGGTGCCAAAATGCCCGGCCTCAACCGTGCGCTTCCACTGGCCGGCTTTGGTCCATGCGTCCAGTTCGGCAACGCGACGGGCACTGCTCATCAATAGCGCAAAGGCCAAGTCGGCGGTGCTTTCGGTCAGCACGTCCGGGGTGTTGGTCAGCATGATGCCGCGCTCGTTGAAGTAACCCACCTCGTAGTTGTCGTAACCCACCGAGATGCTCGACACCACCTCCAGCTTACTAGCGCCTTGCAGTTGCTCGCGGCCCAGCTTGCGGCCCGCGCCGATCATGCCGTGGGCATGCGCCAGCGCGTCGTTGAATTGTTCATTCATATCGCCCAGCTTCGGGTCGGGCACGATCACGTTGAAGTCTTGCTGCAGGCGCTCGACCATTTCAGGGGACACGCGGCTAAAGGCCAGGACAGTCTTTTTCATCGGACGATACTCTCGGGCGGTTGAATGACGAGGTTCAACAAATCATGGGTTTTCAAGTCGGCTTCGTGGGCGGCCAGTATCTCCGGCAACGATCCTCGTAAATATTCGACCCAGGTTCTGATTTTCGCATCCAGGTACTGGCGCGAGGGGTAAATGGCGTAAAGGTTTAATTCTTGCGACCGGTAATGGCTCAATACCCGAACCAGCGATCCATCGCGCAGCCCTTCAATGGCCGAGTAAATCGGCAGAATGCCAACGCCCATGCCGCTGCAAATGGCGGTCTTCATCGCGTCGGCGGAGTTAACCAGGAAAGGTGAGCTGAGAATGGTGACGGCTTCCTGACCCTCGGGGCCGTCAAATGCCCACTTGTCCAAAGCAACTACCGGGCTTACCAGGCGCAGGCAGGCGTGATTAAGCAAATCCACAGGTTTTTGCGGGTTGCCGAACGCCTTGATGTAGGCCGGTGACGCACACACGATGCTGTAGGTAATGCCCAGGCGCTGGGAAACAAAGCCCGAATCCGGTAATTCGCTGGCCAGCACGATGGAAACGTCGTAGCCCTCATCGAGCAAATCCGGCACGCGGTTGTCCATGGTCAAATCGAAGCTGACGTCGGGATGGTGTTTGCGGTAACGGGCAATAGCGTCAATGACGTAGTGCTGACCAACACCTGTCATCGAGTGCACTTTAAGCTTGCCTGCCGGGCGCGCATGGGCATCGCTGGCTTCGGCTTCTGCTTCTTCGACGTAACCGAGTATCTGTTCGCAGCGCAACAAATAGCGTTTACCCGCTTCGGTCAGGGCAATGCGACGGGTGGTACGATTCAGAAGACGGGTTTGCAAGTGCGCTTCAAGGTTTGAGACTGCACGAGATACGTTCGCGGTGGTTGTATCGAGCTGTACCGCGGCGGCAGTAAAGCTGCCCGCTTGCGCCACACAGCTGAAAGCACGCATGTTTTGCAGGGTATCCATTGGCAGTTCTCTGATGAGATCGACAAATTGTGACATGAAGTAACGTTGAATGTGAGCCTCGCCTCGGGATTATCACCCGTTCTGTAACAAAGAATCGCACTTCACCGGTCTTATCGTCGCCTCGACGGGACTCTAGAATCGCTGCCTACCCTCCGTCATTCACCTCAGTCGGGAATTTGCAGCAGTGCCGCGTCGCATCACCAGAGGTCTCAAACCCCTAATTGTTTTGGCTGTCTCGCTGGCAATCGGCGGCTGCATCGGCACCGGAGGCATTGGCCCTCAGGACCATTCCCTTGCGGCCAACGAATTGGCAACTGACGAAGCGATCCAAAATGCTTCTAAAGAGGCACACTGGCCCGTCACTCAGTGGTGGCGTGCCTATGGCGACGAACAACTCAACAGTTGGATTGAACTGGCCGCTAAAGGCAACCCAAGCCTGGCGATGGCAGCGGCTCGTGTACGCCAGGCCAAAGCCATGGCCGGGGTTGCCGAGTCTGCGGAGTCGTTGCACATCAATGGCGACTCGACCATCAAGCGGCACAACTGGCCAGCCGACCAGTTTTATGGCCCAGGTGAACTGTCCAATACCAGCACGTGGGACAACAATGCTTCGCTGGGGCTGAGCTATTCCCTCGACCTCTGGGGCCAGGAAAGCAATACCACCGAGCGAGCGCTGGATTTGGCCCACATGAGCGCCGCTGAGGCGCGCCAGGCCCAGCTAGAACTGCAGAACAACATTATTCGCGCCTACATTCAGTTGTCGTTGAACTACGCACAGCGTGACATCGTTCAAGCCACGCTCGCCCAGCAGGAGCAAATTCTGCAACTGGCACAACGGCGCTTCAATGGTGGGATCGGCACCCATTTTGAGATCAGCCAGGCGGAAACGCCGCTGCCGGAAACTCATCGTCAGATTGACGCGTTGGATGAGGCTATCGCCCTGAGCGGTAATCAATTGGCGGCCCTGGCTGGCAAAGGCCCGGGGGAGGGCGCACGGTTAAAGCGGCCGACATTGTCGTTGCAATCCGCGTTGAAGCTGCCGTCAGCGCTGCCAGCTGAATTACTCGGCCAGCGTCCGGATGTAGTTGCCAGCCGCTGGCGGGTAGCCGCTCAAGCACGGGGGATTGATGTGGCGCACGCCGGTTTCTATCCCAACGTCGATTTGGCCGGCAGCCTCGGTTATATGGCCACCGGTGGCGGCATATTGTCGTTCCTGACGGGGCCCAAATTCAGCTACAACGTCGGGCCTGCCATTACCTTGCCGATCTTCGATGGCGGGCGCTTGCGCTCTGAACTGGGTGAAGCAGCCGCCGGCTACGACATTGCCGTGGCGCAGTACAACCAGACGCTGATTACCGCACTTAAAGAGATCTCCGATCAGTTGATCCGCCGCGCGTCGATGGATAAGCAACAAGCCTTCGCGAGCGAATCTGTCGCGTCGGCACAGAAAACCTACGACATCGCGCTGGTGGCGTATAAGCGCGGGCTAACCGATTACCTGAACGTGCTCAACGCGCAGACGTTGTTGTTCCATCAGCAACAAATTCAACAGCAGGTCCAGGCCGCACGTCTGAAGGCGCATGCTGAATTGGTCGTGGCGCTGGGCGGCGGTTTATCGGCGGGTTCTGATGCGCCCACCGAAGCAAAGACCCTGCCGTCGAAAACACCAGCTGTACTTGCGGTGTTTGACCATTGAACCGTTCAAATTTCGGGTGGTTTCGAGTGACCCTTCGCGAGCAAGTTCGCTCCCACCGAATAGGGGTTGATGCAAAATCTGTGGGAGCGAACTTGTTCGCGAAGGCAATCTCTCAGGCGCGTCACCCATGATCCGCTACCTGAGTTCCCTGGAATGGCGCCGTGAGTTCTTCGCTTGGGCGCGTAGCGATGGCGTGACCTGGATTTATATTTTCAAAGTTCTGATCGCCGCTTTCCTGACCTATTGGATCGCGCTGCGTCTTGAATTGCCGCAGCCGCGCACGGCAATGATCACGGTGTTCATCGTCATGCAGCCGCAAAGCGGCCATGTGTTCGCCAAGAGTTTTTATCGGTTTCTTGGCACCTTGGCCGGTTCGTCAATGATGGTGCTGTTGATGTCGTTGTTCGGACAGAACAGCGAATTATTCCTCGGCAGCCTCGCGCTGTGGGTCGGTTTTTGTTCGGCGGGAGCGGCGCGTTATCGCAACTTGCGGGCCTATGGTTTTGTCCTCGCGGGCTACACCGCCGCCATGATTGGCTTGCCTGCATTGGCGCACCCGGAAAGCTCGTTCATGGCGGCTGTATGGCGGGTGTTGGAAATATCCCTCGGGATTGTCTGCTCGACAGCGGTCAGCGTCGCGATACTGCCGCAAACCACCAGCGCGGCTATGCGCAACGCCCTCTATCAGCGCTTCGGGGTGTTCGCCCGATTTGCTGCAGACGGGATGCGCGGCGTCAGCGAGCGCGCCGCATTCGAAGCGAGCAACGTACGCTTCATCGTTGAAGCCGTCGGCCTGGAAGGCCTGCGCAGCGTGACCGTGTTCGAAGACCCGCACATGCGCCGTCGCAACGGTCGACTGAACCGCATGAACAGCGAGTTCATGGCCATCACCACACGCTTCAATGCGCTGCATCAATTACTGGAACGCCTGCGGATGCGCGGTCCAACTCACGTTGTAGCGGCCATTGAACCGGGGCTGACAACGCTGTCTGAGCTACTCGACGATTTCGCCGATCGAGCATTGACCAGCCCCGATGCCGTCGTGCTCGAACAGCGCCTTGCTGCCTACAAAACCAGCTTGCCAGTGCATGTTCGTAGCCTGCGCCAGGCACTGGTCGAGAGCGGTCCAAGCGCCGCTGATCTGCTGGATTTCCACACTGCCTACGAACTGCTGTACCGCTTTGTCGATGACCTGCACAACTACGCGCAAACACACGCGTCATTGGCCGATCACCATCACATTCGCGAGCAATGGGACGAGTCGTTCAAGTCCACCACCAGTTGGCTGTCGTCAGCGGCGTCAGGCATTCGCGCAACGTTTATTGTCGGCGCACTTGGCAGCTATTGGGTAGCAACGGCTTGGCCCAGCGGCGTCACCATGACCCTGGTGGCAGCAGCGACCATCGCGTTGTCAGCCACCACGCCCAACCCCAAACGCATGGCGTTCCAAATGGCTTGCGGCACGCTGATGGCGGCTATTTTTGGCTTCGTCGAAACCTTCTTCATCTTCCCGTACATCGATGGCTTTCCACTGCTGTGCGTGGTCATGGCGCCGGTGTTCGCCCTCGGTGCGTTCTTGGCTTCACGGCCACAATGGGCGGGTATCGGCGTAGGGTTACTGATCTTCTTCAGTATCGAATCAGTGCCAGGCAATCTCACCGTTTTCGACCCTTACCTGCTCATCAACGATTACATTGCGATGGTTCTCGGCATGCTGGTGTGTGCCGCCGCAGGGGCCATTATTCTTCCGCCTAACAGCCGCTGGTTGTGGCGTCGGCTAGAAGATCACCTGCGTCGGCAAGTTTTGTTTGCCCTGACCGCGCCATTGCGTGGACTGGGGACGGGCTTCGAAAGCCGCACCCGCGATCTGCTGCATCAAGCCTATGGCTTGGCCGCTGGGCA
>NZ_JAMFRV010000760.1 GCF_026224925.1 Pseudomonas sp.
CCCGGTGAACTCGGAGCGCAGTTGGTGAGCCGATACCTGAGCTGGAAAAAGGCTGGCACCCTTTAATTCGGTGCCAGCGCTACCGCATTCTGCTATCAGGCCGAAGCACTTTGGGGGTGAAAGCTGAAATACCGCTGCAACGCCAAGATCAACTGCATGTAGTCGACTGGCATCGTCTGCAACAAGAACCCTGAGTCGTAATTACCGGGTGTCTCGTCCTCCTGACTCCAGAGACAGGACGCATTAAGATCAACCACTTTGGTCTCGCCGTCAGCGTTCGGGATCTTGAGCCGCAGCTCAAAATCCGCGCCCACTAAGATGGGCAGATTGCTGATCAGCATAAAGCCATGTTCTGAAACGTTGCCCAAATATCCCATCGGCTTGTCGGTATAACGGTTGAATATCTGTAAATAGTAAGGCAACTGGTGACGCTCGATTCGTCGCTCGATTAGCATGTCTGACTGTCGCTATGAATAACCATTAAGCATGGTTGCGCTAGTGCTATGTGATTACTCGCCGGAACGGGCAGTTTTGCCCCCGCCTAGAGAGATCTCCCTTTTATATCTCCGCGCAGTACATCGAGCCAACGCCGCCAGTGAATCTGCGTGGGTGCTCATATGCGTGGGAATTGCCGGTCCGTGGCAGTAGGTGCGCTCGTTACACCAGTGCCTCCGCTCCTTGTAACCATATCCTAGCTCAACACTGGCCCTAAGCCACTCAAAAAGATAACCACCCATCCAATTGAGTGTTTTTCTTATAGCGGTACGGGATTCGTTTGAGCAGAGTTTTCCCCATGAATATGACCTAGCTGCTGCAAAGTATCCAGTCGCGCACGCGCCCTGAATGCATATTCGCTGGCTGGGTATTCAGTCAGGATGAACTGGTAAGTCTGTGCGGCATCGACGTACATTTTCTGACGTTCCAGGCACTGGCCACGCAACATCGACACTTCCGGCTGGATGTAGCGACGTGTGCGGCTTTCGCGTTCGACCTGGGACAACTCAAGTATCACGCTATCGCAATTTCCCGCGGCATACGAGCGGTACGCACTATTTAAATGCTCATCCATCGACCACCGGGTACAACCAACGACACTCGCCATCAGGGCAAAAACGATCAAAACTCTCATGTGACTCTCCTGTGCTCTGCAGGCTATCGACCCGGCATCAGAATTCTTCAGGGTGTTTTTTGCCCTGTGTCCTGGTGCGCAGGTAGTGCAAAGGAACAATGACTACAGGCCAAGACAGTAGTAGCCTCACGCTGCGCTTCAACTTAGGAGACTGTGCATGACCGTTCGTCGCACCAAAATCGTCGCCACTCTGGGCCCCGCCAGTAATTCGCCGGAAGTCCTAGAACAACTGATCCTGTCAGGTCTGGACGTTGCTCGTCTGAACTTTTCTCACGGCACCCCGGAAGAGCACAAGGCTCGCGCCCTCCTAGTCCGGTCGATTGCCGCCAAGCACGGGCGCTTTGTCGCTCTGTTGGGTGACTTGCAGGGCCCGAAAATCCGGATCGCCAAATTCGCCAACAAGAAGATCGAGCTGAAAGTCGGTGACCTGTTCACCTTCTCTACCACTCATCCTCTGAATGAAGGCACTCAGGACGTCGTCGGCATCGACTATCCGGACCTGGTCAAAGACTGCGGCGTAGGCGACGAGCTGCTGCTCGACGACGGCCGCGTGGTCATGCGCGTTGACACGGCTACTGTCGACGCCTTGCACTGCACCGTCTTGATTGGCGGCCCGCTGTCTGACCATAAAGGCATCAACCGTCGCGGCGGCGGTCTTACCGCGCCCGCCTTGACCGAGAAAGACAAGGTCGACATCAAGCTGGCAGCGGAAATGGAGCTGGATTACCTGGCCGTTTCGTTCCCACGCGATGCCGCCGACATGGAATACGCGCGCAAACTGCGTGACGAATCAGGTGGTACTGCCTGGTTGGTGGCTAAGATTGAACGTGCTGAAGCCGTGGCTAACGACGAAACCCTCGATGCCCTGATTAAAGCCAGTGACGCGGTGATGGTTGCCCGTGGCGACCTCGGCGTTGAAATCGGTGACGCAGAGTTGGTCGGCGTTCAGAAGCGCATCATCTTGCACGCACGTCGCCACAACAAAGCGGTGATCGTAGCGACGCAGATGATGGAGTCGATGATTCAGAACCCGATGCCGACCCGCGCAGAAGTGTCTGACGTGGCGAACGCCGTATTGGACTACACCGATGCGGTCATGCTTTCGGCAGAAAGTGCTGCAGGCTCGTACCCGATTGAAGCAGTCCAGGCCATGGCACGGATTTGTGTCGGCGCTGAAAAGCACCCGACCGGTAAATCCTCCAGCCACCGCATCGGCACCAGCTTCGAGCGTTGCGACGAAAGCATCGCCTTGGCAGCCATGTACACGGCGAACCACTTCCCCGGTGTGAAAGCGATCATCGCCCTCACCGAGAGCGGTTACACACCGTTGATCATGTCGCGGATTCGTTCCTCGGTGCCGATCTACGCGTTCTCCCCGCACCGCGAAACACAGGCGCGCGCCGCCATGTTCCGTGGCGTCTACACCGTACCGTTCGACCCGGGAGCGCTGGAGCCTGGCAAAGTCAGCCAGTCTGCAGTGGACGAGTTGCTCAAACGCGGTCTGGTGGAAAAAGGCGATTGGGTGATCCTGACCAAGGGTGATAGCTATCACACCATTGGCGGCACCAACGGCATGAAAATCCTGCACGTCGGCGATCCAATGGTCTAAGACCGCCCCGGCAGTATCAAAAGCCCTGGCTCGAAAGAGTCGGGGCTTTTTTGTGGGGTGAATGCGGCGAAGCACATTCTTTGTAGGAGCTGCCGAAGGCTGCGATTTCTCTGGCCCAATCGCGGCCTTCGGCAGCTCCTACGAGTAACGACGAAGGCTATCTAACGGCTGGGATTCAGCTGCGACTTAGAAACACATCAGCCAATAACTGACTGCGTGGCAACCCAGCCATATACAAACGCTTGGCGAACTGCTCGACGCTGGCTGGGCCGCCGCACAGCAAGGCCATGGTCTGCCGCGAGAGGACTCGCAACTCAGCCAATGCTGTTGGCAGTTCGGCCGTGGTAACCAGTTGAATATTCACCTGCGGATGCACCAAAGCCAATTCCGCCAAAGGACCCGCAAGATAATGCTCGCTGACATCATGGGCCACATGAATGACCCGAATAGCGCCCTGATGGTCCTGACGCAATGCTTCGCGAAGTATTCCCCACAGCGGCCCGAGGCCAGTCCCGGCGGCCAGCAACCATAGCGGACGGTTTTGCCAGTCCGGATCATATTGCAGCGCCCCGCCGCGAAGCTCACCCAGGCGCATCGGGTCGCCGGGCTGCAACTGACGCGCAGCGTCACTAAACGCCCCGGGCTGGCGACAATCGAGGTGAAACTCCAGGAAACGGTCTTCTTCGGGAAGGCTTGCCAGCGAATACGGACGGGCGACGCCGTCAGCCGTCCAGAGTACAAGATGCTGCCCCGCGCGATATCGCAGCGGTCGATCCGGTACCAGACGTAAACGCAAAACGGTGGAACTGAGCCAGTCGCAACGGTCGACCTTTGCAGGCAAACCATCGAGCAATGGGTCGAAGACTTCCACCGTCAGGTTATCGACCACCTGGCATTGGCACGCCAACCTCCAGCCTTGCTGGCGCTTGCTTGCCTCCAGCGCCTGGGGCAACGCATCTGCCGGTTCACCACTCAAACACCGCACCAGGCAGGCATGACAACTACCTGCCCGACAACTGTAGGGCACCGCAACACCTGCGCTATTTAACGCATCCAGCAGATTACTGGACGCCGCGACCGACCAACGCCGATCACCTACTTGAAGCTCAGGCATCAAGGTGTTCCCACGCCGCGGCACAGCGATTACGGCCGCCGCGCTTGGCCCGATACAACGCCTGATCAGCGCGCTGCAAGGCCTCGTCGAGATTGTCGCCCACGTCCAACAGCGTCATGCCCACTGACAGGCTTATATCGGGTACAACAATGCCAACAAGCTCGATACGGGTAAACGCTTCACGCAGCCGCTCACAACAATGAGTCAAGTGTTCGGCGGTGCAGTTCGGTATCAACAATACAAACTCCTCGCCACCATAACGAGCCAATACGTCACCCTCGCGCAGGCAAGCGGTCGCCACGGCGGCAAATGCCTGCAATACCTGGTCGCCAGCCGCATGACCATAGGCGTCGTTTATACGTTTGAAGTGGTCCAGGTCAATCAATGCCAAGCCATGAGAATAAGAACGGTCTAAAGCCTCCAGTTCCCGGGAGGCCATGCGAAGAAAATGGCGGCGATTGAACAAACCCGTCAATTCATCGGTTGCGACCAAGCCTTCAAGTTGGCGCATCATGCCGCGCAAGGTGTCTTGGTGGGCCTGAAGAGCGAAACGCCGTTGACGCATCTTTTGCTGGGAAGCTTGGACATAACGCGCATAGAAACACAGCCACAGTAGCACCACGAACAGTGTCAGTACCTGCAGCGCGGCCAAGCCCGGGTCTGGCAGTTGCAGGTGAAAAGCTTCCCACAGATTAAGGCCGGCGAAGCTGATAAACACAAACGCCAAACACCGTAAAAACGCTTTCGGCCGCAGGTGAAACAGGCCAAACAGCATAATGACGACATACATCACGAGGAATGCGCCACGCGCAGTGTGCAAGTGAGCCAGCAGATAGGTTTGCCAGCCCAGCCCCAACATTACCTGAAACTCAGTCAGGCTGGGGTCACGGAAACGCAGGTTATACCCAGACTGAAACACCGCCCACAGCAGCGTTTGGCTCAGAATCACCAAGCAAGCGCTGACGTAAGCTTCGAGTGCCGAAGCTTGATAATAATGAGTAAGAATTGCTACCCAAGTCAGCGCCAGCACCAGCACATACGTGCCCGCTGCTAGCGCAAATCTCTTTAGTAACAAGTCCTGTATGGCTTTTTCGGTCACTCGTTGACTCACCGTACTCAAAGGGACTCCTTCCCATTTCGGTATAAACCGCTAGGTGGCTAATTCCATCAGCCTGCGTTCGGCCCATTGCAATCACGCCTCAGCGAACACCGTAGAGGCCACTAGCCACTTTAGTAGCACCACTCATAAATAACTATTCAATTTTCGAATTGAACGATGCGTCGTTATTATTGCCACGCAAAAAGGGTGCCCGCTC
>NZ_JAMFRV010000761.1 GCF_026224925.1 Pseudomonas sp.
GCCAAAAAGCCCGGTTTTCCGGGCTTTTTGCTGACTGAAATTTGAAGCCTTTCGCCTGTTCGCCACAGCGAATAACTCCCCGATCTCGTCCGTAGGACTATTCCCCTTCTCCGTGCTGATATTTCCGATGCAGACAGCGCGACCCATACGCGGCTAGACTCAGGATGTCTCCGAGTCGTCGCTGGGCACGCGCCCGCATAAGGGAATACATGCGTAAAGTCATTGTCTTATTGCTGATAATTGCTCTTGCTGGCTGTTCCTCCGCTCACAAAACCAAAGCTGTACGCGGTCAAAGCGCAGTACGGGTTGAGTGTTCAGGAATGTTTTCCAACTGGGATCGGTGTTACACACGGGCAGAGCACGTATGCGCGCCCAGAACTTACAAAGTTATAGCCAAGTCCAGCGACGTCAAAGAAGACCCGGATGACTTCGTGTTTGGCTGGAACCCTGCGGGCTCTTTCAGTCGCCGTATGCTGATCGTTTGCCATTAATCGGAGCAGGTCTCTATGCCACCTCCTTGTCATAGGTGAGGGGCACGCAACCCAAGTCCATTCATCTATTTAGATAAGTCAATACTCGGACTGTTCAAATCCCTCAAGTCATGCTAAAACCTTTGAAGCGCTTTACCTAGCTGCTTGAAACAGAAGGGAAAAATATGACGAAGTCGGAGTTGATCGAACGAATTGTCACCCATCAAGGGTTGCTCTCATCCAAGGATGTCGAGCTGGCCATCAAGACAATGCTTGAGCAAATGTCTCAATGCCTCGCCACCGGTGATCGCATCGAGATACGTGGCTTTGGTAGCTTCTCTTTGCACTACCGCTCACCCCGCGTAGGGCGCAACCCAAAGACCGGTCAATCCGTGAGTCTGGACGGCAAGTTCGTCCCTCACTTCAAACCGGGCAAAGAACTGCGTGATCGAGTCAACGAAGACGAAGAAGAGGGCCTCTAACGCCCCCAACGAAAGGAGCGGTAGATGCGAAACGTTAAGCGCGTAATGTTGGTTGTAATCACACTGCTGATTGTTTTGGCGACGGTAGTGTTCATGTTGGAAAACCAGCAGCAGGTTGCGTTGGTCTTTCTTGGCTGGGCTGGACCACAGATGTCGGTAGCAATACCGGTCATCCTGGCGTTGCTCCTCGGCATGATGATCGGTCCGCTATTAAGCTGGGTCGCTTCCCTGAGCAAGAAACCCAAAGGTGCCAAGACCGTCTGATCTCCGGTCTTCAGTCCTTACGTCTGACTACAGCAGAAAGATCTTGTAAAATGTTAGTCGCTGATTTCCTTACGGTTTGGCTGCGCAAGCGTGCTTTTTATGGGCTAATTGCGCCTCTAAGTCGCTTAGCCCAAAGGGAGTCGCATGCTTTATCCTGAAATCATTCATCACGGCGCTACACAAGGCGTTACCGGTTCATGTCATCAACTGTGTATCGATGCCGAGCATAGCTTCCTGATTGATTGTGGCTTGTTTCAAGGTTCTGATGTCAGCAACGGAAAGGAAGCAGCTGCTGCGCAATCCGCGGTACTGTTTTCGCTGAAAACCATCAAAGCGCTTATTGTTACTCACGTTCATGCCGATCACATCGGTCGCATCCCCCAGCTCTTGGCGGCGGGCTTCTCGGGCCCGATACTCTGCAGCGAACCCTCCGCCCAACTGATGCCACTGGTCCTCGAAGACGCTTTCCGGCTTCAATTTGGCGGCACCCAGAAAGAAGCCGATCAATACCTGGAGCTTATCGCCAAGCGCACCATTGCCTTGCCTTTCAACACCTGGTTCGAACTTCTAAGCTCGCCGGAGCTGACTTGTCGCGTTCGGTTGCAGCGCGCTGGCCATGTTTTGGGGTCGGCGTACGTCGAATGCGACATGGTCTATCACCTGGAAAACAGAGAGCAGCGCGTGGTCTTTTCCGGCGATCTAGGGGCATCGCACACGCCCATATTGCCAAGCCCTCAATCGCCAGAACGTGCGGATGTCCTGCTGTTGGAAAGTACCTACGGTGATCGGCTGCACGAAGACCGCACAACCCGGCACCTGCGTCTTGAGCAGGCTATCGATAAAGCGCTTGAAGACAACGGCACGATATTGATCCCTGCGTTCAGCCTTGGCCGTACTCAAGAGTTGCTCTACGAAATCGAAGACATCCTGCATCGCAAAGCGCTTGTGGATAAGTCCTATAGCGCAGAGGAAGACCAACCAGCCGAAACCGTTAATTGGCCGCAGCTGCCAATCATCCTCGACTCGCCGTTGGCCAGCCGCATCACCAAGGTTTATCAGCAGTTCGACGACATCTGGGATGCCGAAGCCTCGGCGCGAACCGAGAGTAGCCGCAAACCGTTGAAGTTCTCGCAGCTGATAACGATCGACAGTCACGACCAACACCTGCGAACCGTTAACTATCTGGCCAGCACCGGTCGGCCGGCGATTGTCATTGCAGGCCACGGGATGTGCGCAGGCGGCCGAATTGTTAATTACCTGAAAGCCATGCTGGGCGACAGTCGACACAATGTGATCTTCGTTGGCTACCAAGCCAAAGGAACTCCTGGTGCTGCTCTCCAGTCTCATGGTGCTGGCGGTGGGTATGTGGAGCTAGATAAAGAGCGCTATGTGGTTCGCGCGGCTATAACTACCTTGGGCGGTTATTCCGCTCACGCCGATCAGCAAGGGCTGGTGGATTTTGTGACCGGGATGGACCAGTGGCCTTCTGAAATTAGACTGGTCCACGGTGAGGCCGGAGCCAAGAAGGCGTTGGCCGACGTTTTGCGCAGGAAGTATTCGTTGTCGAAACGGGAAGGGGATGTTGTGATCGCTGGCAAATGAGTCCGTAGGTCTGGCTTGGATCGGCATTTGCTTCCGTCCGAGCCGGTTATCACACTATTTTCATGCTGGTTCGTTATAAATAACATGGCTAATCGCGTCAGCGCATGCATGAACAAGGTCCGCGTCGTCACGTCATTCGTTGGGTTGAGAAAGCTAAAGTATGGATATTGGTTTGAGCTGTAGTGTTTGGGCCGCAGGCGAACGCGCGGGGCATCTGGATGGAATTGGCATTTATTCGCGCGCTCTTTGGCAGGGTCTCAGCGATGTCATTGCCAGTGACACTCCTGATACGAAGTTAAAGCCCTACGCATTCGGAAAAAACCTACCGTCGATGCTATGCGGTACGCCAAGGAATCTAGCGAAGGACTACAGAGTTCATGCACTCCTCAGTGGCGTGCTCAAGGTTCCGCTAGGCCACTCCGCAAGCATGCGCCGCGAGGTCGATCTGTTTCACGCGACCGATCACCTAATTCCGTTCATCAAAGGTGTTCCGACGGTTGCTACCATAATGGATCTGATACCCGTGGTGCACCCGGAGTGGATCAAGCAAAACTTGCAGCAATTGAAAACTTGGCTGTTTACCACAAGCATCCGTAGAGCTGATCACATCATCACAATATCCGAATACAGTAAACAGGATATGGTCAAGCACTTGGGGATCGCACCAGAGCGGATAAGCGTAACTCCCTTGGGGGTGGACCCCGTTTATTTCGAGCGTATCGGTTATGCCGAACGCAATGCCACGCTGCAAAAGTACGGACTTGAGCCAGGCTTCTTCCTGTGTGTCGGTACATTGCAACCACGTAAAAATCTCCCGCGCGTTATTGACGCATTCAAGCGGTTGCCAAATCGGATCCGCAAAGAGCATCCGTTGGTCATTGTTGGCCGCAATGGCTGGGATAATGATGAACTTCTGCCGCAATTACAGTCGTTGGAGGAAGCTGGAGAGGGGAGATGGCTCAATTATCTTCCACAAGGTGAAGTAATGGCATTGCTGCAGTCTGCCGGAGCGCTGGTATTTGCATCGTTGTATGAGGGGTTTGGGTTGCCGGTAATCGAGGCCTTTGCTGCAAAGTGCCCTGTGATTGCATCAAACACCAGCTCATTGCCGGAAGTCGCAGGCGATGCAGCCTGGTCGGTTGATCCTTATGACGTTGACAGTATCAACGCTGCGATGCTCGGTGTTCTGGAACAAAAAGGCGCACGCGAGCAGAAGATTCTGCGCGGCTTGGCTAGAGCTGAACACTACACCTGGCACGAATGCGCCAGACAGACGCTAGAGGTGTATCGCAAAGTGCTTGCTGAAACTCGATAAGGCGAAGCATTGCTGCTTTCGGAACCAGAGTCTTATGGCATTGAGCGTTGCTGTCGAGGGTCGGATGTTTCGTCCGTTATTTGTGAACAGCAATGCAGTCGAATGGGGCGATGCATTGTCTGAACTGTCAGCAGTCACTGGGTAGCGGCTTGGCTTCTCTGATATTCTTCAGCCCTTCTCAACGCTGAGGCTATAGCCTCATTGCAAGCGGTTCGGCGAGGTCTCCAGCTGCATTCAGCTCCGCTGCAAATAGTTAGTCCCGATTTCTACGTGTCACTACACCAGTATGATCTCACTATGCCAGCATGGCTACTTAAGGGTTATAAAGATGGACTTGATTCCCGTAATTTTGTCAGGAGGCGTAGGCAGTCGTTTGTGGCCCGTATCTCGCGAGGCCCATCCCAAGCCGTTCATGACTCTGCCCGATGGACAGAACTTGATTCAGAAAACCTTCATCCGTGCTGCCAAGCTTGAAGGTGTAGCTGAGGTTTTGACCGTAACGAACCGTGAATTGCTGTTTAAAACTGAAGATGAGTATCGAACCGTTAATGTGGCTGGGCATTCTCAAAGCTTCATTTTGGAGCCCTTCGGTCGCAATACTGCAGCGGCGGTCGCAATGGCTGCATTGCAGGTGCAGGAGACCCACGGCAACGAGGCGAATTTGCTGATACTCGCTGCCGATCACTTGATCCAGGACGAGTCTGCGTTTGCGGTTGCAGTGGCCAAAGCCGTGCGCCTTTCGCAGAAAGGATGGTTGGTAACTTTTGGTATTCAGCCACAGTATCCGGAAACTGGATTTGGTTATATTGAAGCGGGTGATTCTGTAGGCGAAGAGGGTGGCCTCAAGGTTGCTCGGTTCGTTGAGAAGCCTGACGTCGCAACCGCTGAACGATATGTGGCAGCTGGCAATTACTTCTGGAACTCAGGAATGTTCTGTTTTCAGGTCGGCACTGTCCTCGAAGAGTTCCGCAAACATGCTCCGGACGTATTGGCCGCTGCGGCGGCGTCCATCAGTCAGTCGCGCTTGACAACCAGTGCTGGCTACCGATGCTTGGCAATTGATCCGGATACGTTCGGTCAGGTCCCGGACATATCCATCGACTATGCTTTGATGGAGCGTTCGGAAAAAGTTGTCACCGTTCCTTGTGACATTGGCTGGAGCGACATTGGATCTTGGAATGCAGTCAGCGAACTGACTGCGTCCGATGAGAACGGGAACCGATTCGAAGGCGAGGTTCTTTCCCATGGCTCTCGCAATAATTATGTAAACAGTGAAGGGCGATTGACGGCATTGGTCGGCGTTGAAAACCTGCTGGTGATAGATACGCCGGACGCAGTGATGATCGTCCACAAAGACCATGCGCAGGATGTGAAGCATATCGTAGGGCAGCTGAAAAGCGCTGGTCACACTCTCCACCAACTACACCGCACGGTGCATCGCCCTTGGGGTACCTATACTACTCTGGAGAATGGCGAACGTTTCAAAATCAAACGAATCGTGGTCAAACCTAAAGCTTCTCTTTCGCTGCAAATGCATCATCATCGCAGCGAACATTGGATCGTAGTGAGTGGGATGGCGGTCATAGTGAACGATGATCAAGAGTTAATGCTGAATACCAACGAGTCGACCTTCATTCGTGCCGGGCACAAGCACCGATTAAGCAATCCTGGCGTTATAGACCTTGTATTGATCGAAGTGCAGAGTGGCGATTATTTAGGTGAAGACGATATCGTTCGTTTTGAAGATGTATATGGTCGGGTTGACTGCTGATAGCTGCGGCGACGATGTCGGCCATGATCGAGACGCAGGTTGCTCTCGATCATGGTTTGTTTGTATCCGTTACCCGAGTACTGCCCCCCATTTTGAGTGAGTGTTGCTCAGCAGGCCGTATCAAAATATTTTCAGCAAAGGAGCATTATGTATCCTGCTATCCAGACTCATTGCTTCAAAGCCTATGATATCCGTGGTCAGGTCCCTTTAGACCTCAACGCGGACGTTGCCTACCGAATTGGCCGTGCGTTTGCTTCCCAATTGGGTAGCAAAGTGGTGATTGTAGGCCAGGACATGCGCCTCGAAAGTCCGGCGCTAGCTGAAGCTTTGATGAAAGGCCTGAATGAAGCAGGTGCTGATGTCATTGACATCGGCCTTTGCGGTACAGAAGAGGTGTATTTCGCGACCAGCCATTTCAAGGCGGATGGCGGGATTATGGTCACTGCTAGCCACAATCCCAAGGGTTACAACGGGATGAAGCTGGTGAGTGCGGGATCGCGTCCGGTCAGCGGTGATACTGGGCTTGATGATATCCGTAAGCTTGTTGACAGCGGTGAACTCGGCGAACAGGCCAGGATTGCTGGTCAAGTGCGCGAAGCATTCGACAAACAAGACTATATTGAGCACTTGTTGACCTATGTCGACCTTAAAAAGCTCAAGCCGCTCAAGATTCTGGCTGATCCGGGCAACGGTGCGGCAGGTCCAGTAATTGCGGAGCTCATCAAACGGCTACCATTTGAGTGGACGGTGATTAATGCCGAACCCGATGGAAACTTCCCTAACGGTGTGCCGAACCCATTGCTCCCCGAAAACCGTGAGCTGACCCGCAAAGCTTTGCTGGCGAGCGCTTGCCCGATCCCCGATCCGGGGCTAGACCGCCAGGGACTTTCCCCCGCAACGAAAAGACCCGGAGACCTCCATGGCTCGCGCGAAGATCGCCCTTATCGGCGCCGGCATGATCGGCGGCAC